>NZ_JABWMS020000005.1:0-154360 GCF_013369155.2 Escherichia sp. 94.0001
AAGCAATATGATGAAACCCACTGCTTTATATACTGATTATTTTAATAACACTACTGCTTTCAGACCAAAACCTGAAGATATCTTTAAATGTGGAGAGAAACTCAAATGTGAAGACCCCAGCAAATACATTAGACAAAAATATGGCCATCATGGGCTCGGGGTAGATCAGAATCAACAATTTGATAATGGTATTATGGGTCTAAATTCCCGGAAGGAAGTACGTGATAAAAATAATAAAATAATTTATTCATCAGGGCTTAGTTGTTTTCAATCTCATTAAAACTCCATGAATACTGTGGTATGTCTTATTAATCCTGAAAGTATTTCATAGGTTTTCTTAATCGATTGTAGAGGTATGTTCTGATAACGCCTCTACAATCTCTAGGGATTTTGTCTACTTTGAGATAAGAAATTTCATATTATGCCTTAAGGCTGAATGATTTGTGCAAAATATAATTGTTTTTCCATCGAACATGAGGTGTATGTCATAAGATTAAATATTAACTACGTATTCCTCGCAGTGAATAGCATGAGGTAAAAAATGAAAATTGGAGCTGTGACCGGTACTCACGACAGTACGACGACAATCCCCGCAAATGATATTATGCAAGATCATGTTACCAACTTCACTAAAGAACTGTTTGGGTATATAGCAAATGGCTTAGGTGATGACATATCAAGTATTGCCAGGACAATGCTCGGTGAAGTTGTGGAAAAAATAGATGACTGGCAAATAGAACGCTTCCAACAATCTTTTCAAGATGACAAGATTTCATTTTCCATACAGACGTATCAATCAGAAAAATATAGTATGCTATCGGGCATGCGTGTTCATATCCTACGCAGGAATAATAGTTATCAGTTTATTGTGACAATTAATGGAAAAAATTACGGTTGCCCTCTTGATAACATAGAAATAAATTGGTGCAGCATTGTTTGTTTTCTTAATGCCATGACAGAAGATGGTAATATGAATGATATTGTAGTTACTGAGTCGTACAAACCCCTCTGGGACTGGAAAACTTCGCAATACAATATATTTGATATTAAATTCGAAACAGTAATAAAGGCCCATTTTGCTAATAGAGTCTATTTCTCAAATTGCTCACCCGTTGATCCTACAAGTACCAGACCGACCTATTTCGGTGATACTGATGGCTCAGTCGGTGCCGTTTTGTATGCGCTTACTGCAACAGGTCATTTGGGTATTATGGCTGAAGGAGAAAATTTCCTTAGTCAGTTGCTTAATATAGAAGATGAAGTTCTCAACGTATTGCTAAGGGAGAACTTTAATGAGCAACTTGACACTAATGTTAATACAATAATCAGTATTCTGAACAGAAGAGATATAGTTTTAGAAAGTCTTCAGCCTTATTTGGTTATTAATAAAGGCGCAGTGACGCCATGTACGTTTCTGGGTGACCAAACCGGCGATCGGTTTAGTAATATCTGTGGCGATCAATTTATCATCGATTTGTTAAAACGCATAATGAGTATCAATGAAAATGTTCATGTATTAGCTGGAAATCATGAAACAAATTGCAATGGTAACTATATGCAGAACTTCACGCGTATGAAACCACTTAATGAAGATACCTACGCTGGGATAAAAGATTATCCTGTATGTTTCTATGACCCCAAATATAAAATAATGGCAAATCATCATGGGATAACTTTCGACATACAACGCGAACGTTACATTTTAGGTCCGATAACAGTCTCTAAAGATGAAATGACCAATGTTCTCGATCCGGTCGAATTAGCGGCAATCATTAATAAAAAGCATCATACCATAATTAATGGTAAAAAATTTAAAATTAGCCGGGCCATCTCTTGTCAATCTTTTAATCGTTATTTTTCCATCTCGACAGATTACAGGCCCAAACTTGAAGCACTATTAGCATGCTCACAAATGTTAGGTATAAATCAAGTTGTTGCACATAACGGTAATGGTGGAAGAGAACTCATAGGTGAAATGGGGGCTGTTTTAGGTCTGAACGCCCGTGACAGTAAACATGCCGGAAGGATGTACAGTATGCATAATTGCCAAATTAATCCTGGTGCAGGGCCTGAGGTAACCGCTCCCTGGACGTCTTACCAGCATGAAAAAAACAGAAATGAACTTATGCCTTTGAGTAGAAGGCGCACGCTGTTACAGCTTTGAACCATAGACAACATGAATATTAATGTTACTATCTGGTTGAGACTGTTGATAAAACGTAAAAAGGAATGCTCTGTTCCTGCAACTGAACAGGCGTGAAACGCTATCCAACAGGATGGATACCGTTTTATCAGCCAGTTTTATAGATCACACTTATGAGTATGCGTGTTTCATTTACGGCCAGGAATGCTGATGATGACAACATTACTACCCGTTTTCACTAAGCCTTCCCCATTGGCGCTCAATGCTCTGCGCGCTGGTCGTATTTGCCGTTTCCTTCTTATCCCGGATGGAAGAATCCGCTGAACGTCGTTCGGCGGCAGTTGTAACACGCGTCGTTTGTTTACAGGGATTATGGCGGGTCGATTATGGATAAGAGTAAGAGCCATCTGGCGTGGTGGGTTGTCGGGTTACTGGCGGTGGCTGCCGTCGTGGCGTGGTGGCTGTTGCGCCCGGCAGGTGTGCCGGAAGGCTTTGCCGTCAGCAATGGGCGCATTGAAGCGACGGAAGTGGATATCGCCAGCAAAATTGCCGGGCGTATCGATACCATTCTGGTGAAAGAAGGCCAGTTTGTTCGCGAAGGCGAAGTGCTGGCGAAGATGGATACTCGCGTGTTGCAGGAACAGCGACTGGAAGCCATCGCGCAAATCAAAGAAGCACAAAGCGCCGTTGCCGCCGCGCAGGCTTTGCTGGAGCAACGGCAAAGCGAAACTCGCGCCGCACAGTCGCTGGTTAATCAACGCCAGGCAGAACTGGACTCCGTGGCTAAACGTCATACGCGTTCCCGCTCGCTTGCCCAACGGGGGGCTATTTCTGCGCAACAGCTGGATGACGATCGCGCCGCCGCCGAGAGCGCCCGAGCCGCGCTGGAATCGGCGAAAGCTCAGGTATCGGCTTCTAAAGCGGCTATAGAAGCAGCACGCACCAATATCATTCAGGCGCAAACCCGCGTCGAAGCGGCACAAGCCACTGAGCGGCGCATTGCCGCAGATATCGATGACAGTGAACTGAAAGCCCCGCGTGACGGACGCGTGCAGTATCGGGTTGCCGAGCCAGGCGAAGTGCTGGCAGCAGGCGGTCGGGTGCTAAATATGGTCGATCTCAGCGATGTCTATATGACCTTCTTCCTGCCAACCGAACAGGCGGGCACGCTGAAACTGGGCGGCGAAGCCCGACTGATCCTCGATGCCGCGCCAGATCTGCGTATTCCTGCGTCCATCAGCTTTGTCGCCAGCGTCGCCCAGTTCACGCCAAAAACCGTCGAAACCAGCGATGAGCGGCTGAAACTGATGTTCCGCGTCAAAGCGCGTATCCCACCGGAATTACTCCAGCAACATCTGGAATATGTCAAAACCGGTTTGCCGGGCGTGGCGTGGGTGCGGGTGAACGAAGAACTTCCGTGGCCTGACGACCTTGCGGTGAGGTTGCCGCAATGACGCATCTGGAACTGGTTCCCGTCCCGCCTGTCGCGCAACTGGCGGGCGTGAGCCAGCATTATGGAAAAACCGTTGCGCTGAACAATATCACTCTCGATATTCCGGCCCGCTGCATGGTCGGGCTGATTGGCCCGGACGGCGTTGGGAAGTCGAGTTTGTTGTCACTGATTTCCGGTGCCCGCGTCATTGAGCAGGGCAACGTGATCGTGCTGGGCGGCGATATGCGCGACCCGAGGCATCGCCGTGACGTCTGCCCGCGCATTGCCTGGATGCCGCAGGGACTGGGCAAAAACCTCTACCACACCTTGTCGGTGTATGAAAACGTCGATTTTTTCGCCCGCCTGTTCGGTCACGACAAAGCGGAGCGGGAAGTCCGAATTAATGAGCTGCTGACCAGCACCGGGTTAGCACCGTTTCGCGATCGTCCGGCAGGTAAACTCTCCGGCGGGATGAAGCAAAAACTGGGGCTGTGCTGTGCGTTAATCCACGACCCGGAATTGTTGATTCTTGATGAGCCAACAACGGGGGTTGACCCGCTCTCTCGCGCCCAGTTCTGGGATCTGATCGACAGTATTCGCCAGCGGCAGAGCAATATGAGCGTGCTGGTTGCCACCGCCTATATGGAAGAGGCGGAACGCTTCGACTGGCTGGTAGCGATGAATGCCGGAGAAGTACTGGCGACTGGCAGCGCCGAAGAGCTGCGGCAGCAAACGCAAAGCGCCACGCTGGAAGAAGCATTTATAAATCTGTTACCGCAAGCACAACGGCAGGCGCATCAGGCGGTAGTGATCCCACCGTATCAACCTGAAAACGCAGAGATTGCCATCGAAGCGCGCGATCTGACCATGCGTTTTGGTTCCTTCGTTGCCGTTGATCACGTCAATTTCCGCATTCCACGCGGGGAGATTTTTGGCTTCCTCGGTTCGAACGGCTGCGGTAAATCCACCACCATGAAAATGCTTACCGGACTGCTGCCTGCCAGCGAAGGTGAGGCGTGGCTGTTCGGGCAACCGGTTGATCCAAAAGATATCGATACTCGCCGTCGGGTGGGCTATATGTCGCAGGCGTTTTCGCTCTATAACGAACTCACCGTGCGGCAAAACCTGGAGTTACATGCCCGTTTGTTTCACATTCCGGAAGCGGAAATTCCCGCGCGAGTGGCTGAAATGAGCGAGCGTTTTAAGCTCAACGACGTTGAAGATGTTCTGCCGGAGTCATTGCCGCTCGGCATTCGCCAGCGGCTTTCGCTGGCGGTGGCGGTGATTCATCGCCCGGAGATGTTAATCCTCGATGAGCCTACTTCTGGCGTCGATCCAGTGGCGAGGGATATGTTCTGGCAGTTAATGGTCGATCTTTCGCGCCAGGACAAAGTGACCATTTTCATCTCCACCCACTTTATGAACGAAGCGGAACGCTGCGACCGCATCTCACTAATGCACGCCGGAAAAGTGCTTGCCAGCGGTACACCGCAGGAACTGGTTGAGAAACGCGGAGCCGCCAGTCTGGAAGAGGCATTTATCGCCTATTTGCAGGAAGCGGCAGGGCAGAGCAACGAAGCCGAAGCGCCGCCTGTGGTACATGACACCACCCACGCGCCGCGTCAGGGATTTAGCCTGCGACGTCTGTTTAGCTACAGCCGTCGCGAAGCACTGGAACTGCGCCGCGATCCGGTACGTTCGACGCTGGCGCTGATGGGAACGGTGATCCTGATGCTGATAATGGGTTATGGCATCAGTATGGATGTGGAAAATCTGCGCTTTGCGGTGCTCGACCGCGACCAGACCGTCAGTAGCCAGGCGTGGACGCTCAATCTCTCCGGTTCCCGTTACTTTATCGAGCAGCCGCCGCTCACCAGTTATGACGAGCTTGATCGTCGGATGCGTGCGGGCGATATCACGGTGGCGATTGAGATTCCACCCAATTTCGGGCGCGATATCGCGCGTGGTACGCCTGTGGAACTCGGTGTCTGGATCGACGGTGCGATGCCCAGTCGTGCCGAAACGGTAAAAGGTTACGTGCAGGCCATGCACCAGAGCTGGCTACAGGATGTGGCGAGTCGGCAATCCACGCCCGCGAGCCAAAGCGGGCTGATGAATATTGAGACACGCTATCGCTATAACCCGGACGTAAAAAGCCTGCCAGCGATTGTTCCGGCGGTGATCCCGCTTCTGCTGATGATGATTCCGTCAATGCTAAGCGCCCTTAGCGTGGTGCGGGAAAAAGAGTTGGGGTCGATTATCAACCTTTACGTGACTCCCACCACCCGTAGCGAATTTTTGCTTGGCAAACAGCTACCGTACATCGCGCTGGGGATGCTGAACTTTTTCCTGCTCTGCGGCCTGTCGGTGTTTGTGTTTGGCGTGCCGCATAAAGGCAGTTTCCTGACGCTCACTCTGGCGGCGTTGCTGTATATCATCATCGCCACCGGAATGGGGCTGCTGATCTCCACCTTTATGAAAAGCCAGATTGCCGCCATTTTCGGTACGGCGATTATCACGTTGATCCCGGCGACGCAGTTTTCCGGGATGATCGATCCGGTAGCTTCGCTGGAAGGTCCAGGACGTTGGATCGGCGAGGTTTACCCTACCAGTCATTTTCTGACTATCGCCCGCGGGACGTTCTCGAAGGCGCTGGATCTGACGGATTTATGGCAACTTTTTATCCCGTTGCTGATAGCCATTCCACTGGTGATGGGCTTAAGCATCCTGCTGCTGAAAAAACAGGAGGGATGATGCGCCATTTACGCAATATTTTTAATCTGGGTATCAAAGAGTTGCGCAGTCTGCTTGGTGATAAAGCGATGCTGACGCTGATTATTTTCTCGTTTACGGTGTCGGTGTATTCGTCAGCGACCGTCACGCCAGGATCGTTGAATCTGGCACCGATCGCTATTGCCGATATGGATCAATCGCAGTTATCGAACCGGATCGTTAACAGCTTCTACCGCCCGTGGTTTTTGCCCCCGGAGATGATCACCGCCGATGAGATGGATGCTGGGCTGGACGCCGGGCGCTATACCTTCGCGATAAATATTCCGCCTAATTTTCAGCGTGATGTCCTCGCAGGACGCCAGCCGGATATTCAGGTGAACGTCGATGCCACGCGCATGAGCCAGGCATTCACTGGCAACGGTTATATCCAGAATATTATCAACGGTGAAGTGAACAGCTTTGTCGCGCGCTACCGTGATAACAGCGAACCGTTGGTATCGCTGGAAACCCGCATGCGCTTTAATCCGAACCTCGATCCCGCGTGGTTTGGCGGGGTGATGGCGATCATCAACAACATTACCATGCTGGCGATTGTGTTGACCGGATCGGCGCTGATCCGCGAGCGTGAACACGGCACGGTGGAACACTTACTGGTGATGCCGATAACGCCGTTTGAGATCATGATGGCGAAGGTCTGGTCGATGGGGCTGGTGGTGCTGGTGGTATCGGGATTATCGCTGGTGCTGATGGTAAAAGGCGTGCTGGGCGTACCGATTGAAGGCTCGATCCCGCTGTTTATGCTTGGCGTGGCGCTCAGTCTGTTTGCCACCACGTCAATCGGAATTTTTATGGGGACGATAGCGCGTTCAATGCCGCAACTGGGGCTGCTGGTGATTCTGGTGCTACTGCCGCTGCAAATGCTTTCCGGTGGCTCCACGCCGCGCGAAAGTATGCCGCAGATGGTGCAGGACATTATGCTGACCATGCCGACGACACACTTTGTCAGCCTCGCGCAGGCCATTCTCTACCGTGGTGCAGGATTCGAAATCGTCTGGCCGCAGTTCCTGACGTTGATGGCAATTGGCGGCGCGTTTTTCACCATCGCGTTGCTGCGATTCAGGAAGACGATTGGGACAATGGCGTAAGGAAGGGAAACTTGACTTCATATTGTGATGTCATACTATTGATGTCATAAAGTGAAGTCATAAGGACATGCCATGAGAACCCAGGTACAGGCTTTACGGAAGAAACAAAAAAATACATTGGATCAAATATTTAAATCTCCTGTTCCTCAAGGGATTAAGTGGTCTGATATCGAGTCACTGGTTAAAGCATTAGGCGGAGAAATTAAGGAAGGAAGAGGTTCGCGTTGTAAGTTCATACTAAATATGAGCGTTGCGTGTTTCCATCGGCCTCATCCGTCGCCAGATACCGATAAAGGCGCTGTAGAAAGCGTGCGTGACTGGTTACTAAGTATAGGGGTAAAACCATGATCAAACTGAAGACGCCAAACTCTATGGAGATTGCCGGGCAACCTGCTGTTATCACTTACGTGCCAGAACTGAATGCATTTCGTGGCAAATTCCTGGGCTTGTCAGGTTATTGTGATTTTGTCTCTGACAGCATTCAGGGGCTGCAAAAAGAAGGGGAGCTTTCCCTGCGAGAGTATCTTGAGGATTGTAAAGCTGCGGGTATTGAGCCGTATGCGCGTACAGAAAAGATTAAGACCTTTACATTACGCTATCCAGAATCGCTGAGTGAACGCCTTAATAATGCGGCTGCGCAGCAACAAGTCTCTGTAAATACTTATATTATTGAAACGCTAAATGAGCGTTTGAATCATTTATAAATTTTAGCGGCGTACAATACGCAGAATATCTGCCTTTACAGGATCTATCTATGCAACTGAACTTAATTTTATAAATTAAGTTCAGTTAATATCTTTTCTTTCCTCGTTTTAGAAATAACTCAATCTTCCTTCGGCAAGCACTGCAAATGCCCGTGCCGCACGCCGCGCTGGGCGATAACGTCATCGGCAAAATGTTGCACGTCGCCCATGTCACCTTTCAACACGGCGATTTCCAGGCAATCGTCGTGATTGATATGCACATGCAGCGTGGCGACTGAGAGGTCGTGGTGATGATGCTGGGTGGAGACAATACGGCTGGCTAAGTCGCGTTTTTCGTGTTCATACACATACGACAGCACCGCGAAACCTTGTGTGCCGTGCTGCTGGGTGGCCTCCTGCGCCAGAGCACTACGCAAAATATCGCGGATAGCTTCGGAACGGTTGTTATAACCACGACGCTGGCTCAGGCTGTCCAGCGTCTCCAGTAAATCGTCATCAAGGGTGATGGTGACTCGTTGCATTGACTTAAACCTTTTCTGTGGCGCGACGGCGCACTGGGAATGCGGGTAATACCGCGTTTTGTAGCACACGTCCGGCGTCAGAGGAAAAGGTTAATTTATCTCCCACCATCTGGGTTTCGACGATTTGTCCGTTGTCCATCACCATCACCCGCTGACAGAAGCGTTCCACCAGGCGTAAGTCGTGGGTGATGAACAGGCAGGCGGCACCAAACTGTTGTTGTAGCTTTTTCAGCAGGCGAATGACGCCCGCCTGTAACACGAGATCAAGGTTAGAAACGGCTTCATCCAGAATCAGTAGTTTCGGTTCGACCGCCAGCGCGCGAGCCAGGCAGACGCGCTGGAGCTGACCGCCGCTTAACTGCGATGGGCGTTTGTCTAGAACGCTGTCATCGAGATCGACCGCCTTCAGCATTTCGCTGGCGCGCGCCAGTTGTTCGGATTTTTTCAGTGATAGCAGGTGGCGCATCGGTTCACGCAGGATCTCGCGCACGGTTTTGCGCGGATTCACGGCGCTGATGGAGTCCTGAAATACCATCTGAATATCGCGGCGGAACGCTTTACGCTGGGCGCGATTGAGCTTTGCCAACGATTCGCCGCGCCAGCTAATATTCCCTTGTGAGGGCGACTCTAAGCCTACCAGCAGCCGCGCGAGAGTGCTTTTTCCGCAGCCGCTGCGTCCCAGCAGGGCGACGGTTTCACCGCTTTTCAGGGTCAGCGAAACGTTATTGAGCACTGCCTGATGCTGGTGCTTACCGCTGAATCCTCCGTGTGCGTACTGGTGTGAAAGGTCGGAGACGTTAAGTAAAGTCATGATGCCAGCTCCATACCATAAAGGGCGAGGTGAGCAGAAACCAGGCTGCGCGTTACCGCATGTTTGGGGGCGTTAAACAGCGTTTCGACATCGCCCTGCTCAACAATCTTACCGTGAGACATCACCGCCACATCGTCTGCCAGACGCGCTACCACGCCCATATCATGGGTAACCAGCAGCATTCCCGGCGCTTGTTTTTGCATAATACTTTCCAGCAGATCCAGAATGCGTGCTTGCGCTACTACATCAAGATCGGTGGTCGGTTCATCGGCGATGATAAACGGTGATTCACATAGCACTGCCATCGCAATCATCATGCGCTGCAACATGCCGCCGCTCATCTCGAACGGGTACAGCTTCAGCACGCGTGCGGCGTTTTCCAGCCCTACCGCTTCTATAGCGGCGATAAGCGTGGCGTCATCGGCGGGTTTCCCCAGTGCCTGGCAAGTTTCCCGCGCGTGCGTGTGCATGGTGTGCAGCGGATTAAAGGCACTGCGCGGGTTCTGCATGATGGTGGCAATTTTGATACCGCGCAGGGCGCAGGGAGAAACCGGTTTGCCATCGGCCAAAATGTCCCCCGCCGTCTGGCGAACGCCAGCGGGCAGAATGCCCAGCGTCGCAGCGCAGGTCAGCGACTTCCCGCTACCACTACCGCCGACTAACGCCAGCACGCGCCCGCGTTGCAGGGTTAACGATACGCCGTGCACCAGCGGTTGCGCGGCCTGTAGCGCGATATTACGTAGTTCAATCTGTTGCGGCATTAGTGTGCGTGCTCCGTCACCAGATGAGGGTCCAGATGATCGCGCAGTGCGTCACCCACCAGGTTAAAGGCCATCACGCTGATAAACAGCGCCAGTCCCGGCCAGAACATTTGCAGCGGCTGGGTCCAGATATACTGACGTGCATCGTTAATCATCACGCCCCATTCGGCGGTCGGGGCGGTCACACCGAGACCGAGGAAGGACATCCCCGCGACGTGTAGCATCATATGGCCGATATCCAGCGTCGCCAGCACCAGCAGTGAAGGGATCACCGCGCCCGCCAGATGATCGATAAACACCCGCACATGGCCCGCGCCAGAAAGCCGTGATGCCAGCACAAACTCGCGCTGGCGCAGTGAAATCACCAGACTGCGGACCATGCGCGCGTACCACGCCCAGTGCGAAAGGGCGATGGCGATAATCACGTTGGTCAACCCGGTGCCGAGTACGCCGACCATAAAGAACGACAGAATCGACGTCGGGAAGGTCATAAACATATCCGCCACGCGCATGGTGGCCTGATCAACGCGCCCGCCAATCAGCCCGGCGCTGCCGCCAATAATCAGCCCTAATGTCAGCACCAACAGCAGGCAGGCCATTACCGAGCCAAGCGACACACGGGTCGCCGCCATCAGCCGTGAGAAAATATCGCGTCCTAAGTGATCGGTGCCCAGCCAGTGCTGTGCATCCGGAGAAAGCAGACGCGACGGCAAATCAATGACCTGGGGATCGTATGGCAGCCACCACTGGCTGGTGAGCGCAATCAGTGCCAGCAGGGCGATAATGATGAGCGCCAGGCGTACCGACCAGCGAGAAGAGAGGAAAAAGTTCACGCGTGCGCTCCTTCATGACGACGAATGCGCGGGTCCAGCGCGGCGTTGAGCAAATCGACAATCAAATTACAGACCACAAAAACCACTACCATCATCAGCGTAAAGCATTGGATCACCGGATAGTCACGGTTAAAAATCGCCGACACCGCATAGCGCCCGACGCCCGGCCAGGCAAAGATGTTTTCGATAATCATCGTCCCGCCAATCAGTTCGCCAATGTGCATCCCCACGGCGGTGATCATCGGCAGCGAGGCATTGCGCAGGATATGGCGGCGTTCGGTCTGTTTGTCGTTCAGGCCGCGCAGCCGCGCCCAGGTCACATGACGCTGACCGGCGACGTCCAGCATGCTGGCGCGCAGCAGACGCGCGTTAATCGCCAGCGACATAAAGGCGATGGAAACCGCAGGCAAAATGATATGCTGCCAGCCGCCGTAACCCATCGCGGGCAGCCATTGCAGATACACTGAAAATGCCATCACCAGTAAAAACGCCAACCAGAAGTTAGGCATCGACACGCCAAGAAACGCGATAAAACGCACGGCGAAATCCGGCAGGCGGTCGCGATGGCGCGCCGCCCAGATGCCGAGCGGCACGGAAGTGAGCAGAATTAACACTAGCGCCGCGCCCGCCAGTTCCAGCGTGGCGGGCAGGAAGGTCAGCATATCGTCCAGCACCGGGCGTTGGCTGGCGAATGAGATACCAAAGTCAAGATGCAGCGCTTTCCACAACCAGGTTCCGTACTGCACGTACAACGGCTGATCCAGCCCCAGCATGGTGCGGGTAGAAGCCAGCATTTCCGGCGTCGGCGGTAGGTTAGACAGACGCAGATAATCGAGCGCCGGGTCGCCGGTGCCGAGGCGCAGCATCAGAAAAATGATCACCGAGGCGGCGAGCACCATCGGGATCAGCAGCAGAAAGCGGCGTAATACATAACGCAACATTAAGGTTTCACCGGTTTAATCTGTTCGAACGGGATTTCGGTGGCGATCGGCGCGTAGGGGATGTTACCCAGTTCCGGTTTTGAAACCACCATCATTGAGATATAGCTGATGGGCAGATAAACCGCCTCGTCATGCAGACGGGTCAGAATGTCGCGATACAGTGCCTGACGTTGTGTTTCGTCGTGTGTCGCCAGCACTTCGCCAATCTCTTTATCAATCAGTGGCTTGTCGGCTAAACCTTGCTGTGCCTGGAAGTCAGCGTGCGACGGTACGCGCATTGAACTCAGGAAGGCGTGTGGATCGTATGGCGCGCCCCAGGTACGGTGGAAAATCATGCCAAAACGACCGTCGCGCTGACGAGCATAGATACTGCTCTCTTCTTCGCCGATCAGCGTGACATCCGCGCCAATCTGGCGCATATCAGCCTGAATGATTTCGGCCATTGATTTGCTTAACGCATCGGTGCCGATGAACGACAGTTCAATGCGCAGCGGCTGACCATTTTTCTCGCGGATGTCTTTGCCTGCGGGCAGCGTCCAGCCTGCTTGTTCCAGCAACGCTTTCGCTTTCTGCGGATCGTACTGGCGCGGTTTCAGGCCGAGATTGGCATAGGGCACGGAAGGGGCAAACAGGGTGTCGGCGACCTGCTGGGTACCATACAACGCGTTATCGATCAGCGATTTTTTGTTTACCGCGTAATTGAGAGCTTCACGTACGGCCAGTTCGTTGGTGGGGGCTTTGGCGGTATTAAGCGCCAGCATCACGGTTTCGATCGGCTGTGACAGTTGGGTGTGGTAGGCCGGGTTCTGGCTAAAGCGGGCGAAGGTATCGAGCGGTAATAGCCCTTCATTACCGTATAGCAGATCGATATCGCCGGTTTCAAACGCTACTGCGCGGGTAGTCGGGTCCGGGATCACGTTAAAAGTGATCTTTTTAATCGCCGGCTTTTCGCCCCAGTAGTTTTCGTTACGGACGAAGACATCGTATTGATTCAGTTTCGATTCCTGCAAAACCCACGGCCCGGTGCCAATCGGCGCTTTAATCCCGTTCATGGTTTCATTATTTTTAAACTGCGAGGGGGCGATAAAGCGGAAAGGACGGGGCAGGGCCAGTTCTTGCAGGAAAGGGTAGTAGGCGCTTTTCAGGGTGATTTGCAGCTCGGTTTTACTGAGAGCTTTGACATCAACAATCTGGTTTGCCAGCTCCAGCCAGGCGTGACGTTGACGGTTGTCGAGCACAGCGCGGAAGTTTTCTGCCGCGGCCTCTGCATCAAACGGTTCACCGTTAGAGAATTTCACATCATCACGCAGGGTGAAGGTCCAGGTTTTGCCATCTTCTGAATGGGTCCAGCTTTTTGCCAGCCACGGGATCACCGAACCGTCTGCCTGATATTTCACCAGTGGTTCATAAACCATGCTCTGGGCGAACATCTGGTTGGGTGTGTAAAGGTGCGGGTTTAGTGGCCCGACATTCACCGGCCAGGCGGTGGTGATTTCATCTGGTGCAGCGGCATGGACGATAAAAGACGCACAAGCCAGCAGCGCAAATAGAGTGCGGCGGAGTGTGGAGAACATGGTAACCCCAATGGATTAAAATAGATGGCGGAAATAAGTATGACGATTTTAAGTATTCGTCATACTGATAACCTGTTCTGGATCAATAGATGGGCAGTCGGATGGGCTGATCAGTTAACTGAATCGATCCATTGCACACTGTCGGCGGTGAGCGTAAAGGGAGTAGGGGTGCAGATCGCCAGACTTAAATTTTCAAGCTGACAATGGCTGACTGACAGCGAGGACTGATAGGTGCTGTCTACGCTGACGATTTGCCAGGCGCTGCCGCCACGTTGTTTAACGATGGCTTCTTTGCGTGTCCAGATGCGCCAGAACATTTCCAGTTGCTGATCTGGATGCACGGCGTCCATCTCGGCATGTTCTCCGAGGCTGAACACCGCGTTCGCCAGCCAGCGCCAGTTGGCACGCGGGCGAATCACTTCGATATCGCAGCCGACTTCGCCTTCATCGCTCAACAGCAGGGCGATATCGTCACCGCTATGGCTTAAGTTGAACCATAGCGGCGTTTCCGGCGCGAATGCAGGTTTGCCTTGTTCGCCATAGATGATCTCCGGTAGCGGGGAAAGCGTGTGTGAAAGCAATGCACGCCCCGCCAGCCAGCGTTCGCGCCGTGGACCTTGCGGTGCTTTATCGCGTAAAGCCGGTGGCAGTGGAGCTGCGCTTAAGGTCGAAACTTTCCCCAGAACTATCCGATACATATCAGGGCCAACGTTTAATGGAAAATGAAAGTGCGTATCGTATCACTTGTCGCCTCATCCCGGTAATCGACTTTTCGGTCTGCCTGGTCCCAGTAAAATCGCCAGTTTGCTACCGCCTTTGGTGGTTTCCATCCAGATTTTACACACGCTGGTTAATGGTACCGAAAGTAGCATCCCTACCGGGCCGAGCAGCCATCCCCAAATTAACAATGAAAGAAATACCACCATGGTGGACATCCCCAGGCGATGGCCCATCATCCGCGGTTCTAAAATATTGCCGATGACCATATGGACCACTAAAAACAATGCGCCGACCAGAATACATTCGTAAACGCCATTAAACAGCAGCACCTGAATCATTGGCGGTACGGCGGAAATTACCGCGCCGATATTGGGGACGTAGTTGAGCAAAAACGCCAGTACTGCCCACATCAGCGCAAACTGTACGCCCATTAGCGCCAGCCCCAGCCAGACGATTACGCCTGTCCATAAACTTAGCAGTGTCTTCAATGCAAGATAGTGCGAAACACCTTTTAAGGCGCGGTGTAGTCCGGCGATGTGAATCTGTGGATTATTCAACGCAAAACGCATTTTGTAAGGGACGTGGCGCACTTCAAACAGCATGAAAACTACGGTCATCACCAGCAAAAGCACGCTCGCCATTGCCCCGGAAAGCCCGGTCATTAGCGCCGTGGTGAAGGTAACCACTTTTTCCGAGTCCATCCGCTGCAGCATTCGCTCCGGCGACATATGCAAATTAAGAAAAGGCAACATCTCCTGCAATTTAAAAAGTTTGCGCGTCAGCTCCTTATTAAACTTCGGCAGCATAGAGATAAATTCGTTAAACGAAGCTGCCAGTACACCGACCAGTGCGGTAAGTGCGATCAGCATCACCACCACCACAATCGTAATGGCAACGGGGCGTTGTACTCCGCGACGAATAAACCAGGTGACGAGCGGGTTGAGGACGATGGCAAAAAACAGCGCCAGTAACAGTTGCACAATGATATCTGCCGCTGCGTGAATGCCCGCGAGGATCACTACCAGCGAGGCCAGTTTAAGCAGAATGTGCATGCCCGTTTTATCGGGTTGAGGGGTTTCCATTGGGGCTTCCTTGTGACTTTTTGTATTAAGTGTAGCGGGAGTCACGCCAGCAATATTCTGATTCTTACTGCTGATTTTCACGTCAGCACGTGGTAAAAATGAAACACTGTTGTAAAAATGTGGTGATCCTCATGCCCGAACCCGTAGCCGAACCCGCGCTAAACGGATTGCGCCTGAATTTGCGCATTGTCTCCATTGTCATGTTTAACTTCGCCAGCTATCTGACCATTGGGTTACCGCTCGCCGTGCTGCCGGGCTATGTCCATGATGTGATGGGCTTTAGCGCCTTCTGGGCGGGGTTGGTTATCAGTCTGCAATATTTCGCCACTTTGCTGAGTCGTCCTCATGCCGGGCGTTATGCCGATTTGCTGGGACCTAAAAAGATTGTCGTCTTCGGTTTATGCGGCTGCTTTTTGAGCGGTTTGGGGTATCTGACGGCAGGATTAACCGCCAGTCTGCCCGTCATCAGCCTGTTATTACTGTGCCTGGGGCGCGTGATCCTTGGGATTGGGCAAAGTTTTGCCGGAACGGGATCGACCCTATGGGGCGTTGGCGTGGTTGGTTCGCTGCATATCGGGCGGGTGATTTCGTGGAACGGCATTGTCACTTACGGGGCGATGGCAATGGGCGCGCCGTTAGGTGTGGTGTTTTATCACTGGGGCGGCTTGCAGGCGTTAGCGTTAATCATTATGGGCGTGGCGCTGGTGGCCATTTTGTTAGCGATCCCGCGTCCGACGGTAAAAGCCAGTAAAGGCAAACCACTGCCGTTTCGCGCGGTGCTTGGGCGCGTCTGGCTGTACGGGATGGCGCTGGCTCTGGCTTCTGCCGGGTTTGGCGTCATCGCCACCTTTATCACGCTGTTTTATGACGCTAAAGGTTGGGACGGTGCGGCTTTCGCGCTGACGCTGTTTAGCTGTGCGTTTGTCGGTACGCGTTTGTTATTCCCTAACGGCATAAATCGTATCGGCGGCTTAAATGTGGCGATGCTCTGCTTTAGCGTTGAGATTATTGGCCTGCTGTTGGTCGGCGTGGCGACCATGCCGTGGATGGCGAAAATTGGCGTCTTACTGGCAGGGGCTGGTTTTTCTCTGGTATTCCCGGCGCTTGGTGTGGTGGCGGTCAAAGCAGTGCCGCAGCAAAATCAGGGGGCGGCGCTGGCAACTTACACCGTATTTATGGATTTATCGCTTGGCGTGACCGGACCACTGGCTGGGCTGGTGATGAGTTGGGCGGGCGTCCCGGTGATTTATCTGGCGGCGGCGGGACTGGTCGCAATCGCGTTATTACTGACGTGGCGATTAAAAAAACGGCCTCCGGTGGAAGTACCTGAGGCCATCTCATCATCTTAAAACTTACTGAATAACCAGCGTATTAATGATGTTTTCTGCGGTGGTCTGTGCTTTTTGCTGATCGTCAGCTGGCAGCGTAATTTGCATGGTCAGCAGTTGATTACCCACGTTACCCAGAATAACGGAAGAGTACGCCGTCTGGCCTTTCGCGGAGATAATGCTGTCTAACTGCTGCATTTTGTGACCTTTCAGCTCAATGGCTTTATTGGTTACCACTTGCAGCTGCGGATCGCGGCTACGTTGCTGATCTTCCAGGCGCTTCGCCAGCACCGCCAGATCTTCTTTCGGATCATCGCCCATGATGACGATGACTGCTTTTTGCCCGGTGGCGTCGGACCAGACATGCATGTTATTAGCCTGCGTTCCCAGCTTACCGCTCTGGTCGGTCATATCCGCTGGCAGCGAGAAACTTAACTTGCCATCAAGCAGGTTGACGGGATTCCCGGTAGCGTTACTTTCCGCGACCGAACCCTGCGCCGTAGCGTTAGTGTCTTTATCATCACAGGCCGCAAGCCCCATAACCAGCAGGCCAATTCCGACATATTTAACCAGATTGCGCATTGACTTCTTCCTTTCGATAAACGGCCATAACGGCTCATTCATCCATCTTATCACAACTCTGATAACGAACCTTTAACTCGCCTGCAAAGCGTTGATTTCGGATTTATCTGCCAGTCTTTTCAACAGCATATTGAGTAATACGCCATACATTGGCAGGAAGAAAACGATACTGATTAACACTTTGAAACAGTAATCGACCAGCGCGATTTCCATCCAGTGTTCAGCCATAAAGGCATCGGGGCTGCGCCAGAAGGCAATGAAGAAGAAGGCCAGCGTGTCGCTGGCGTTCCCAAACAGGGTGGAAGCCGTCGGTGCCAGCCACCAGCGACGACTCTGACGCAGGCGGTTAAAAACGTGCACGTCGAGGATTTGCCCCAGCGCGTAGGCCATGAAACTGGCGGTGGCGATACGGGCGACAAACAGGTTGAAGTGGGCGAGCGCGCCGAATCCCTGCCAGGAACCCATATAGAACAGCGACGAGATGACGTAGGAGATCAGTAACGCCGGGATCATCACCGCAAAGATGATACGACGGGCCAGCGGTGCGCCAAAAATACGCACAGTCAGGTCGGTAGCAAGGAAAATAAACGGAAAGCTAAACGCGCCCCAGGTGGTATGGAAACCAAAAATGGATACGGGAAGCTGAACCAGATAGTTACTGGAGGTGATCACCAACAGATGAAATAACGATAACCAGAACAACGCTTTATAGCGTTGAGTTTGCGAGAAAACGTTCATATTGTACCTTTTTGATTAACCATTGGGGTGAGGGAACCCAATACGTACGACACGTCTGTTACCTTAACATAATAACGTGCTGACCCTTTTTTCGAGCCGCCGCATGATACTGCTTTACGTTGACAATGCAATGGTTAATTTTCACGCAATCGTTAACCTGGTTTGCTTACGGACTCACAGGGCGTAAACTAGCGCCGTTTTTTTATGTGATGAGAAGAAAATGACCGATCTCTTTTCCAGCCCTGACCACACACTCGACGCACTTGGCCTGCGCTGCCCGGAACCAGTAATGATGGTGCGCAAAACTGTGCGCAATATGCAGCCAGGTGAAACGTTGCTGATTATTGCTGACGATCCGGCGACGACACGCGATATTCCTGGGTTTTGTACCTTTATGGAACACGAACTGGTTGCGAAAGAGACCGATGGACTGCCTTATCGTTATTTGATTCGTAAAGGTGGTTAAGGTGGATCACGGACTGTTCCCCTCACCCTAACCCTCTCCCCAGAGGGTTAGGGTGAGGGGACCGATCGCACTCAATGTTGCTGCTTGAAACCGGTTTGTAGGACGGATAAGGCGTTCAAGCTGCATCTGGCGATACGGTGCACAATGCCTGATGCGACGCTGTCGCGTCTTATCATGCCTACGAGTTCTATGCTCTGTGTAGGACGGATAAGGCGTTCACGCCGCATCCGGCGGTTGTGTGTGGATGCCTGATGCGACGCTGTCGCGTCTTATCATGCCTACGAGTTCAATGCCCTGTGTAGGCCAGATAAGGCGTTTACGCCGCATCCGGCACGCAAACGTAATGGAATGCACAAATGGATTATTTAATTCCAGTTTGTCTGGCATTGCTGGGATTGCTCGCGATCTTCACCCCCAATTGGCTGATCCCTGTTTTTATCGTCGTGGGGGGATGGCTGGGGGTACTTGCCTGGGGTTGGCTCTGGCTAATGATTTTTTTACCTTTACTTAACGGTGTCGGGCTTGCTTATGCCCTGTGGTTGATGTTCAAAAGGCCATCCATAGCATCCCGCCTGGTTGCTGCATGCTGTGTTATCTCCGTCATTCTGATGTTAGCGCTTTATTATGCTTTCCTGACTATGCCGCCGTTCCCGGCCCAGCACTAAGCCTGATAGCCAGAGGCTATCAGGCAACACCTTTACTTCCTGCGCAACAATCTTAACGCATTCGCTGTCACCAGCACCGTCGCACCCGTATCTGCCAGCACCGCCAGCCAAAGGCCAGTCATTCCTAATAGCGTGGTGACGAGGAAGATCCCTTTCAGCCCCAATGCAATGGTGATGTTCTGGCGGATGTTGGCGTGAGTGGCGCGTGCCAGTTCAATCATCTGCGCCAGGCCGCGCAGGTGGTTATGGGTTAATGCTGCATCGGCGGTTTCCAGCGCCACATCTGTGCCACTGCCCATTGCAATCCCAATGGTGGCGGCTTTCATCGCTGGCGCGTCGTTAATACCGTCACCGACCATCGCCAGAGGCGCATGTTGATTCAGCTCGGTCACCGCTTTGACTTTATCTTCTGGTAATAGGCCCGCTTTAAATTCCAGCCCCAACTCCCCGGCAATTGCCGCCGCGGCGCGTGGATTATCGCCAGTGAGGATCACCCCTTTGACACCCAGGGCGCTCAGTTCGCTGATGGCAGTTGCGGCGTCGGCGCGCAGGGTATCCTGCAATGCAATGACACCCAGCACTTCATCGTTACGCACCACCAGTACTACCGTTTGCCCGGCGCTTTCCAGTTCGTTAATTAAACCAGCAAATGCAACAGCCGGATGTTTTCCGGCAGCGCATATCAACACGCGCTCACCGTTAATCAGTGCTTCAATACCAGACCCGACCAGCGCCCGCTGTGATTCGGCGGCGGGAATGGCGAGTTCAGCAACCTGTGTTTCGCGTACGATGGCTTGCGCCAGTGGATGCGTCGCGCCTTGCTCGACCGCCGCTGCCAGTGTCAGCAGTTCAGATTCACTAATACCCGTTGCCGGATGAATCGCGGTAACGCGCGGTTTACCGACGGTCAGCGTGCCGGTTTTATCAAACGCCACCTGGGTAACACGACCTAGTTGTTCCAGCGCCGCACCGCCTTTAATCAACGCCCCATGACGCGCTGCTGCCGCCAGCCCGGAGGTGATCGCCGCAGGTGTTGAGATCACCAGCGCACACGGGCAGCCAATCAGCAGCAGCGTCAGCCCTTTATAAATCCACTCCTGCCAGCTTGCGGCAAACAGCAGCGGTGGCACCAGCGTCACCAGCAGGGCGACGGCCATAATCGCTGGCGTGTAAATACGGCTGAAACGGTCGATAAACCGCTCAATGGGCGCGCGGCGCTCTTCGGCTTCTTCGATCAGTTTCAGAATCCGGTCAATGGCGCTGGCACCCGGTTCTGACAGCACTTCCAGCGTTACCAGACGGTCTACGCTGGTGGCGCCTGCAGGAACTTTATCACCCGTCGCGCGCTCCACCGGAATGGATTCGCCGGTCAGGGCGCTTTCATCAAAACTGGCAAAGGGCGAGAGCAGTTTACCGTCGGCAGGTAAACGCCCACCTGCCGCAACTTCGATAACATCGCCCGGACGCAGGCTGTTAATTGCTACCTCTTCACGCTTGCCATTACGCAGGCGCGTGGCGGTTTCCGGTTTCAGCGCCATTAACGCGCTGACCCCTTGACGCGCGCGGCTGGCGGCCCAGCCTTCCAGTCGTTCACCAATCAAAAACAGCAGCAACACCATCGCAGCTTCAGCCGTTGCGCCAATAAACAGCGCACCAATAGCGGCTACGCTCATTAAGGTTTCAATAGCGAAGTAGCTGCCGGATTTGATCAGCCGTAATGCCTGACGAGCAATCGGGTACAGCCCAACCAGCGTGGTCGCGATAAACGCCAGTTGACCGAACGGATGATTAAACTGCTCCAGACCCCAGCTGATTGCCATCAACACGATTAGCGTAATCAGCGGCAGATTCTCTTTCAGGCGTGATTCTTGTTGTTCGTCGGCGGACTGTTCATCGCGCAGGGAATAGCCCGCTTTTTGCACCGCAGATTCAACTTGTGCACGGATGTCATTGTCGGCATCAACCACCAGTTTTTCGGTGGCGAACAGCACCTGCACCTGATTCACGCCTGCAAGCTGGCGCACGGCATTTTCTACCTTGCGCGCGCAGGCGGCGCAGTCCATGCCGCTGACTTTCCAGCTATAGCGGGTGCCGGAGACGTTTTCAGAGAGCGTTGGCGTGCTGGAACATGCGCCGTCGCAGCAACAGTCGTTGACGTTCTGTACCGTGGTTAGCGGTTTGAACGCAGAAAATTGAGGGGCTTTCTTGCCGTGATTGTCAGGAGTCGACATGGCATCCTCCGGTTAAGTTTTTTCTCATTAACCGAAGGATACACTCTGGAGTCGACTCCAGAGTCAAGTTTTATCAGAGATACAGCGAGCGGACGATGAGGAAATGTCCGGCAAAATAACAAGCGGCGGCAATCGCGTTATCCGCACGGAAGCGTCGGCGATAGTGGCTACCCAGCCAGACAAAGTTACTGATAAACAGCAACGAAGCGCCGACAAATGCAGAAAGTGCCGGAGCGGTTGGACGGAAGAACCACAGTTCACCTGCCAGCCATACCATCACCAGCGTCATGCCGATAAACGTGCAGATAGGCCAACGATACTCTTCCAGACGCGTCCAGATAATCGCCAGTAACAGCGCGCCCAGAACCAGCAATACCAGTGGCAGAGGCCAGAAGAAAGAGAGCGTCATCTGACTGGCGAAATAGATGGTGTAAAGCAGGTGCGAGAGGAAAAACGCGCCGATGGCGTACATCAGACGTTGACGTGGCAACAGGGTTAGCGCATCGCCCAGCAGTGAGGCGCACAGCCCCGCCAGCACCAGATAGCTAATGGCGTCGAACATCGGCGCTTGCCAGGCCAGCAACAGCAGGAGAAGAAGGGTTAATGGTTTAAATACCCAGCGTTGCCAGGTTGGCCCACGATACGATGCATCCACAGATAGCCATGCGGAAAGACAGACAGCGATAAACGACCAAAGCATCTTAGTTCCTTGAATTCGTTATTTTTTCGTAAGCGGAATGCCTACGGTCTTGCTTCCAGTTTAGTGGCGAGGGTGGACGGATGACAACACCATAACTGGCAGGGTATGCTTATTTCCGCATTTTCCGATGAGGGATTAAGATGAGCAAACCACCTCTTTTCTTTATTGTTATCATTGGCTTAATCATCGTCGCCGCATCGTTTCGTTTTATGCAACAACGACGGGAAAAAGCTGATAATGATATAGCGCCACTCCAGCAAAAGTTGGTGGTGGTGAGCAATAAGCGGGAAAAACCGATTAACGATCGCCGTTCGCGCCAGCAGGAAGTGACACCGGCTGGTACCAGCATGCGCTATGAGGCGAGCTTCAAACCGCAAAGCGGAGGAATGGAACAGACCTTTCGCCTCGACGCCCAGCAGTACCATGCCCTGACAGTGGGCGATAAAGGTACGCTGAGCTATAAAGGAACGCGCTTTGTCAGCTTTGTTGGCGAACAATAAGGTTATTTTTTAACTTTAAATTTCTTCTGCCAGACCAGCAGTTCAAACACGCCGAAAAGGAAAATGCGCACCTTTTCGGCGGTGGTCATCTGCGGGCCATCTTTCGGTAAAGTGGATTTCAACAGCGCCAGCTGCATACCATGCATCAGCACGGTGAAAATCAGCGCCACGTTAACGAAAATATTCAGCGGACGCGGGAAGGGATGCACCAGGTTGAGGATTAAAAATCCCCAAACACAGAGCATTAACACACGACCAATATTAATCAGCATCACTTTCTCCTTGTGCTTCGCGTTGATACAGGCGGTAAGCCACCTGACCTGCCACTTTTTCCCGATGTAATGACCAGTTCGCCGGAACGGTGGGTAGCCCGTTTTCGACTTCGCTTTCGACATAAATCAGGGCTTCGTCAGCCAGCCAGCCGTTATCTTCCAGTAAATTTATCGTCTCTTCTAACAAGCCACGGCGGAACGGTGGATCGACAAAAACGATATTATGCGGAGTGCCTTTTTGCGCCAGGAATGACATCGCGTTGCTGTTCACCACGCGTGCATTGCCTGCTTTTAGTGCCGCCAGATTCTTAATTAACTGTTGAGAAACCGCGCGATCCATCTCAATCAACGTGGCCCCCGCAGCGTAGCGCGATAACGCTTCCAGCCCCAGCGCGCCGCTCCCGGCGAAGCAATCCAGACATTGGGCGTCAACAATGACCGGAGCCAGCCAGTTAAACAACGTTTCGCGTACGCGGTCGGTGGTGGGGCGCAGACCTGGGCTATCAGGAACCGGGAGTTTACGGCCTCGCCACTGCCCGCCAATAATGCGGATTTGGCCGCTGCCGGAATGATTCGGTTTTTTCATGATAAATTGCTCAATCCGCCAGATAACACATACTTGCAGGCGGTGATGTGAATTAAGTTAAGTGATAGACTATTTCATCATTTTTTTAGCTGCTATGTACATAGCGTTAACGCTGTGCCATGAAGCAACAGCGAGGAGTGTAGTCGCAAATGGCGAAAGAAAAAAAACGTGGCTTTTTTTCCTGGCTGGGCTTTGGTCAAAAAGAGCAGACCCCGGAAAAAGAGACAGAAGTCCAGAACGAACAACCGGTTGTAGAAGAAATCGTTCCGGCGCAAGAGCCTGCGAAGGCTTCTGAACAAGCCGTTGAAGAGCAGCCGCAGGCGCATACTGAAGCCGAGGCGGAAACTTTTGCTGCCGACGTTGTGGAAGTTACTGAACAGGTTGCTGAAAGTGAAAAAGCGCAGCCTGAAGCTGTTGCTGAACCGGAAGTTATTACTGAGCCGGAAACGATAGTTGAAGAAACGCCAGCGTCAGTCATTGAACCTGAAGTTACGCCAGAGCCTGTGGCTATCGAGCGTGAAGAGCTGCCGTTGCCGGAAGACGTCAAAGCCGAAGAGGTTTCGCCAGAAGAGTGGCAGGCCGAAGCGGAAACCGTAGAGATTGTCGAAGCGGCGGAAGAAGAAGCGGCTAAAGACGAAATCACCGACGAAGAGCTGGAAGCACAGGCGCTGGCTGCCGAAGCGGCAGAAGAGGCGGTGATGGTGGTTCCTCCGGCAGAAGAAGAGCAGCCGGTGGAAGAAATCGCTCAGGAGCAGGAAAAACCGACCAAAGAAGGTTTCTTCGCGCGCCTGAAACGCAGCCTGTTAAAAACCAAAGAAAACCTCGGTTCCGGATTTATCAGCCTGTTCCGCGGTAAAAAAATCGACGATGATCTGTTTGAAGAATTGGAAGAGCAATTGCTCATCGCCGATGTGGGCGTGGAAACCACGCGTAAAATTATCACCAATCTGACAGAAGGTGCGACCCGCAAGCAGCTTCGTGATGCCGAGGCGCTCTATGGCCTACTGAAAGAAGAGATGGGTGAGATTCTGGCGAAAGTCGATGAACCGCTGAACGTTGAAGGTAAAACGCCGTTCGTGATCCTGATGGTGGGCGTCAACGGTGTGGGTAAAACCACGACGATCGGTAAGCTGGCGCGTCAGTTTGAGCAGCAGGGTAAATCAGTGATGCTGGCGGCGGGCGATACTTTCCGTGCAGCAGCGGTTGAACAGCTTCAGGTCTGGGGTCAGCGTAATAATATTCCGGTGATTGCCCAGCATACCGGTGCGGATTCCGCTTCTGTTATCTTCGACGCCATTCAGGCCGCTAAAGCGCGTAACATCGACGTTCTGATTGCCGATACCGCCGGACGCCTGCAGAACAAATCGCACTTGATGGAAGAGTTGAAGAAAATCGTCCGCGTGATGAAGAAACTCGACGTTGAAGCTCCGCATGAAGTTATGCTGACTATCGACGCCAGTACCGGGCAGAATGCAGTAAGCCAGGCCAAACTGTTCCACGAAGCCGTTGGCTTAACCGGCATCACGCTAACGAAACTGGACGGCACGGCGAAAGGCGGGGTAATTTTCTCGGTGGCTGACCAGTTTGGTATCCCTATCCGCTACATTGGTGTCGGCGAACGTATTGAGGATTTGCGTCCGTTTAAAGCGGACGACTTTATAGAGGCACTTTTTGCCCGAGAGGATTAACAATGATTCGCTTTGAACATGTCAGCAAGGCTTATCTCGGTGGGAGACAGGCGCTGCAGGGCGTTACGTTCCATATGCAGCCGGGTGAGATGGCGTTTCTGACCGGTCATTCCGGCGCAGGGAAAAGTACCCTCCTGAAGCTGATCTGTGGGATTGAGCGGCCCAGCGCCGGGAAAATCTGGTTTAGCGGCCATGACATCACGCGTCTGAAAAACCGTGAAGTTCCGTTTCTGCGCCGCCAGATTGGCATGATTTTCCAGGATCACCATCTACTGATGGACCGTACTGTCTACGATAACGTGGCGATCCCGCTGATTATCGCCGGTGCCAGCGGTGACGATATTCGTCGTCGTGTATCGGCGGCGCTGGATAAAGTCGGGCTACTGGACAAAGCGAAGAACTTCCCTATTCAGCTTTCCGGCGGTGAACAACAGCGTGTTGGCATTGCCCGCGCGGTGGTGAACAAACCCGCGGTACTGCTGGCGGATGAACCGACCGGTAACCTTGACGACGCGTTGTCAGAAGGAATTCTACGTCTGTTTGAAGAATTTAACCGCGTTGGGGTAACCGTATTGATGGCAACGCACGACATCAACCTGATTTCGCGGCGTTCCTATCGCATGCTCACCCTGAGCGATGGTCACTTGCATGGAGGCGTGGGCCATGAATAAGCGCGATGCAATCAATCATATCCGGCAGTTTGGCGGGCGTCTGGATCGCTTCCGTAAATCGGTCGGCGGCTCTGGCGACGGCGGTCGTAATGCGCCGAAACGCGCGAAATCCTCGCCAAAACCGGTAAACCGCAAAACTAACGTTTTCAACGAACAGGTGCGCTATGCTTTCCACGGCGCTTTGCAGGATCTGAAAAGCAAACCGTTCGCCACGTTTTTAACGGTGATGGTTATCGCCATCTCTCTGACGCTGCCCAGCGTCTGTTATATGGTGTACAAAAACGTTAACCAGGCGGCGACGCAGTATTATCCGTCACCGCAAATCACCGTTTATCTGCAAAAAACGCTGGACGATGACGCCGCTGCGGGCGTGGTGGCACAGTTGCAGGCCGAGCAAGGCGTAGAGAAAGTGAATTATCTTTCTCGTGAAGACGCACTGGGCGAGTTCCGTAACTGGTCTGGTTTTGGTGGTGCGCTGGATATGCTGGAAGAAAACCCGCTTCCGGCAGTGGCGGTGGTAATCCCGAAACTCGATTTTCAGGGGACCGAGTCACTGAATACCTTGCGCGATCGTATCACCCAGATCAACGGCATTGACGAAGTGCGAATGGATGACAGCTGGTTTGCCCGTCTGGCGGCGTTGACCGGGCTGGTCGGGCGCGTTTCGGCAATGATCGGCGTATTGATGGTGGCGGCAGTGTTCCTCGTCATCGGTAACAGTGTGCGTCTGAGCATCTTTGCTCGCCGTGACTCCATTAACGTACAGAAACTGATTGGTGCGACAGATGGTTTCATCCTGCGCCCATTCCTGTACGGTGGCGCATTGCTGGGATTTTCTGGCGCATTGCTGTCATTAATTTTGTCGGAAATTCTGGTCCTGCGTTTGTCTTCGGCGGTTGCGGAAGTGGCACAGGTTTTCGGAACGAAGTTTGATATCAATGGCTTATCTTTCGATGAATGCCTGCTATTGCTGCTGGTATGCTCGATGATTGGCTGGGTGGCAGCCTGGCTTGCCACGGTACAACATTTACGCCACTTTACGCCTGAATAATAAAAGCGTGTTATACTCTTTCCCTGCAATGGGTTCCGTAGCAGGGAAAGAGACCCCGTTGTCTCTTCCCGGTATTTCATCTCTATGTCACATTTTGTGCGTAATTTATTCACAGCGTTGCATTGAACTTGTGGATAAAATCACGGTCTGATAAAACAGTGAATGATAACCTCGTTGCTCTTAAGCTCTGGCACAGTTGTTGCTACCACTGAAGCGCCAGAAGATATCGATTGAGAGGATTTGAATGACTGACAAAATGCAAAGTTTAGCTTTAGCCCCTGTTGGCAACCTGGATTCCTACATCCGGGCAGCTAACGCGTGGCCGATGTTGTCGGCTGACGAGGAGCGGGCGCTGGCTGAAAAGCTGCATTACCATGGCGATCTGGAAGCAGCAAAAACGCTGATCCTGTCTCACCTGCGGTTTGTTGTTCATATTGCTCGTAATTATGCGGGCTATGGCCTGCCACAGGCGGATTTGATTCAGGAAGGTAACATCGGCCTGATGAAAGCAGTGCGCCGTTTTAACCCGGAAGTGGGTGTGCGCCTGGTCTCCTTCGCCGTTCACTGGATCAAAGCAGAGATCCACGAATACGTTCTGCGCAACTGGCGTATCGTCAAAGTTGCGACCACCAAAGCGCAGCGCAAACTGTTCTTCAACCTGCGTAAAACCAAGCAGCGTCTGGGCTGGTTTAATCAGGATGAAGTCGAAATGGTGGCCCGTGAACTGGGCGTAACCAGCAAAGACGTACGTGAGATGGAATCGCGTATGGCGGCACAGGACATGACCTTTGACCTGTCTTCCGATGACGATTCCGACAGCCAGCCGATGGCTCCGGTGCTCTATCTGCAGGATAAATCGTCCAACTTTGCCGACGGCATTGAAGATGATAACTGGGAAGAGCAGGCGGCAAACCGTCTGACCGACGCGATGCAGGGCCTGGATGAGCGTAGCCAGGACATTATCCGCGCACGCTGGTTGGACGAAGACAACAAGTCCACGTTGCAGGAACTGGCTGACCGTTACGGTGTTTCCGCTGAGCGTGTGCGCCAGCTGGAAAAGAACGCGATGAAAAAACTTCGCGCTGCTATTGAAGCGTAATTTCCACTATTAATCAGAGAACCCTGGATGAGAGTCCGGGGTTTTTGTTTTTTGGACCTCTGCAATAATCAATTACCCCCTCCGACAAAACGCCAATCCCCACGCAGATTGTTAATAAACTGTCAAAATAGCTATTCCAATATCATAAAAATCGGGTATGTTTTAGCAGAGTATGCTGCTAAAGCACGGGTAGTCATGCATAAAACGAAATAAAGTGCTGAACAACAACATCACAACACACGTAATAACCAGATGAATGGGGATTCTCAGGATGAATATAAAGGGTAAAGCGTTACTGGCAGGATGTATCGCGCTGGCATTCAGCAATATGGCTCTGGCAGAAGATATTAAAGTCGCGGTTGTGGGCGCAATGTCCGGTCCGGTGGCCCAGTATGGCGACCAGGAGTTTACTGGCGCAGAGCAGGCAGTTGCGGATATTAACGCTAAAGGCGGCGTGAAAGGCAACAAACTGCAAATCGTAAAATATGACGATGCCTGTGACCCGAAACAGGCGGTTGCGGTGGCGAACAAAGTCGTTAATGACGGCATTAAATATGTCATTGGCCACCTCTGTTCTTCATCAACGCAGCCAGCGTCTGACATCTACGAAGACGAAGGCATTTTAATGATCACCCCAGCGGCAACCGCGCCAGAGCTGACCGCCCGTGGCTATCAGCTGATCCTGCGCACCACCGGCCTGGACTCCGACCAGGGGCCGACGGCGGCGAAATATATTCTTGAGAAAGTGAAACCGCAGCGTATTGCTATCGTTCACGACAAACAGCAGTACGGCGAAGGCCTGGCGCGAGCGGTGCAGGACGGCCTGAAGAAAGGCAATGCTAACGTAGTGTTCTTTGATGGCATCACCGCCGGGGAAAAAGATTTCTCAACGCTGGTGGCGCGTTTGAAGAAAGAGAATATCGACTTCGTTTACTACGGCGGTTACCACCCGGAAATGGGGCAGATCCTGCGTCAGGCACGCGCGGCAGGGTTGAAAACCCAGTTTATGGGGCCGGAAGGCGTGGCTAACGTCTCGCTGTCTAACATTGCGGGCGAGTCAGCTGAAGGGTTGCTGGTAACCAAGCCGAAGAACTACGATCAGGTTCCGGCGAACAAACCAATTGTTGACGCGATCAAAGCGAAAAAACAGGACCCAAGCGGCGCGTTCGTCTGGACCACCTACGCCGCGCTGCAATCTTTGCAGGCGGGCCTGAATCAGTCTGACGATCCGGCTGAAATCGCCAAATACCTGAAAGCGAACTCCGTGGATACCGTGATGGGGCCGCTGACCTGGGATGAGAAAGGCGATCTGAAAGGCTTTGAGTTCGGCGTATTTGACTGGCACGCCAACGGCACGGCGACCGATGCGAAGTAATCATTAATCGGCAACTTTGGGTTGCCGCCAAATTGCTAATATCGAGTACGCATGCTTCATGCCGGATGCGGCGTAAACGCCTTATCCGGCCTACAAGATCCAAAGAAATCAGTAAATTGCAGCACACATTGTAGGCCTGATAAGCGTAGCGCATCAGGCCATTTCTCGTTGGTCATCACTTTTGAAATCAAACTTGACGATTAACGCTTCTCCCAGCCGCCCTGTTGTGCCGTAAACCCCAGCGCCTGCATAAACGCCGTCATCACGCCGCGATCTTCCACGCCTGCATCTGCCATCCACCAGCCTGAAACGCCAGGATTGTTACGCAAAACCTCTTCCAGCAGATATTGCCCCACACCGCGACGGCGGGTGACTTCCCGCACGCGCAGGGAATCCAGTGCCCCCTCGGTGCCGTTTAAGGTTACCCGCACGGCCGCGAGCAGGCGCTCGTTAAAACGCGCGGCGTAGATGCGGTGGTTATCGTCAACCTGTAAAGAGGAAGGGGAGTACTCCGGCCAGATCTTTTGCAGATCAATCCGGTCCTGGTCGCTAAAGTGTTCTAATCGAATGATGGTCAGCTTCATGGGGAACCCGTGTAAATCACAAAAGTGGAACCAGTGTAGCGAAATAATTTAATCGGAGGCTTTCTCTTTTTTATTTCTTTTGGCAGGTGATTAATTTTTTAACAGCAATAATTACAAATTAAAAACATTAGAGAATGAAAAATGTCCAGCATAATCCCCTGAATGGTAGTGAATTATTCCGCCCTTTGTACCGTTATTTTATGCTGACAACGGCGCTTTTTTCTGTTTATCTATCAATAAATTCAGAATATTATCTGTTCTTAATCGACTGAAAAATAGGGATTTTAATCGCTATTATCACAAAACACTGCGCTAAACCCTTAATCCGACAGGCAAAAACAGTGCAGTATAAAAAAAGTACAGTCTGATTTGTTAACACATAAAAACAAAGCAACACAACATCACGAATGGGGATTTTTGACTATGAAACGGAATGCGAAAACTATCATCGCAGGGATGATTGCACTGACAATTTCACACACCGCTATGGCCGACGATATTAAAGTTGCCGTTGTCGGCGCGATGTCCGGTCCGATTGCCCAGTGGGGCGATATGGAATTTAACGGCGCGCGTCAGGCGATTAAAGACATTAATGCCAAAGGGGGAATTAAAGGCGATAAGCTGGTGGGCGTGGAATATGACGACGCCTGCGACCCGAAACAAGCCGTTGCGGTCGCCAACAAAATCGTTAACGACGGCATTAAATACGTTATTGGTCATCTGTGTTCTTCTTCTACCCAACCTGCATCAGATATCTACGAAGATGAAGGTATTTTGATGATCTCGCCGGGGGCGACCAACCCGGAGCTGACTCAACGCGGTTATCAACACATCATGCGTACTGCCGGGCTGGACTCTTCCCAGGGGCCAACAGCGGCAAAATACATTCTTGAGACGGTGAAGCCCCAGCGCATCGCCATCATTCACGACAAACAACAGTATGGCGAAGGGCTGGCGCGTTCGGTGCAGGACGGATTGAAAGCAGCCAATGCCAACGTCGTCTTCTTCGACGGTATTACCGCTGGTGAGAAAGATTTCTCCGCGCTGATCGCCCGCCTGAAAAAAGAAAATATCGACTTCGTTTACTACGGCGGTTACTACCCGGAAATGGGGCAGATGCTGCGCCAGGCCCGTTCCGTTGGCCTGAAAACTCAGTTTATGGGGCCGGAAGGGGTGGGTAATGCGTCGCTGTCGAACATTGCTGGTGATGCCGCCGAAGGTATGTTGGTCACTATGCCAAAACGCTATGACCAGGACCCGGCAAACAAAGGCATCGTTGATGCGCTGAAAGCAGACAAGAAAGATCCGTCCGGACCTTATGTCTGGATCACCTACGCGGCGGTGCAATCTCTGGCGACTGCCCTTGAGCGTACCGGCAGCGATGAGCCGCTGGCGCTGGTGAAAGATTTAAAAGCTAACGGTGCAAACACCGTGATTGGGCCGCTGAACTGGGATGAAAAAGGCGATCTTAAGGGATTTGATTTTGGTGTCTTCCAGTGGCACGCCGACGGTTCATCGACGGCAGCCAAGTGATCATCCCACCGCCCGTGAAATGCGGGCGGTTTTAGAAAGGTTACCTTATGTCTGAGCAGTTTTTGTATTTCTTGCAGCAGATGTTTAACGGCGTCACGCTGGGCAGTACCTACGCGCTGATAGCCATCGGCTACACCATGGTTTACGGCATTATCGGCATGATCAACTTCGCCCACGGCGAGGTTTATATGATTGGCAGCTACGTCTCTTTTATGATCATCGCCGCACTGATGATGCTGGGCATTGATACCGGCTGGCTGCTGGTGGCGGCGGGATTCGTCGGCGCAATCGTCATTGCCAGCGCCTACGGCTGGAGTATCGAACGGGTGGCCTATCGCCCGGTGCGTAACTCTAAACGCCTGATTGCGCTCATCTCGGCAATCGGCATGTCCATCTTCCTGCAAAACTACGTCAGCCTGACCGAAGGTTCGCGCGACGTGGCGCTACCCAGCCTGTTTAACGGTCAGTGGGTTGTGGGCCATAGTGAGAACTTCTCTGCCTCTATTACCACCATGCAGGCAGTTATCTGGATTGTTACCTTCCTTGCTATGCTGGCGCTGACAATTTTCATCCGCTATTCCCGCATGGGGCGCGCCTGTCGTGCCTGCGCGGAAGACCTGAAAATGGCGAGCCTGCTTGGCATCAACACTGACCGGGTGATTGCGCTGACCTTTGTGATTGGCGCGGCGATGGCGGCGGTGGCGGGTGTGCTGCTCGGTCAGTTCTATGGCGTAATTAACCCCTACATCGGCTTTATGGCCGGGATGAAAGCCTTTACTGCTGCGGTACTCGGTGGGATTGGCAGTATTCCGGGAGCGATGATTGGCGGCCTGATCCTGGGGATTGCGGAAGCGCTCTCTTCTGCCTATCTGAGTACGGAATATAAGGATGTGGTTTCATTTGCCCTGCTGATTCTGGTACTGCTGGTGATGCCGACCGGTATTCTGGGTCGCCCGGAGGTAGAGAAAGTATGAAACCGATGCATATTGCAATGGCGCTGCTCTCTGCCGCCATGTTCTTTGTTCTCGCGGGCGTCTTTATGGGTGTGCAACTGGAGCTGGACGGCACCAAACTGGTGGTCGATACGGCTTCGGACATCCGTTGGCAGTGGGTGTTTATTGGCACGGCGGTGGTCTTTTTCTTCCAGCTTGTGCGACCTGCGTTTCAGAAAGGATTGAAAAGCGTTTCCGGGCCGAAGTTTATTCTGCCCGCAATTGATGGCTCCACGGTGAAGCAAAAGCTGTTCCTCGTCGCACTGTTGGTGCTTGCGGTGGCGTGGCCGTTTATGGTGTCGCGCGGGACGGTGGATATCGCCACCCTGACTATGATCTACATTATCCTCGGCCTCGGGCTGAACGTGGTGGTGGGGCTGTCTGGCTTACTGGTACTGGGTTACGGTGGTTTTTACGCCATCGGCGCTTACACCTTTGCCTTGCTCAATCACTATTACGGTCTCGGCTTCTGGACCTGTCTGCCGATTGCCGGGTTGATGGCGGCGGCGGCGGGCTTCCTGCTCGGCTTCCCGGTGTTGCGTCTGCGCGGTGACTATCTGGCGATCGTTACCCTCGGTTTCGGCGAAATTGTGCGCATATTGTTGCTCAATAACACCGAAATTACCGGCGGCCCGAACGGAATTAGTCAGATCCCGAAACCGACGCTCTTCGGACTCGAGTTCAGTCGCACCGCCCGCGAAGGCGGCTGGGATACGTTCAGCAATTTCTTTGGCCTGAAATACGACCCGTCCGATCGCGTCATCTTCCTCTACCTGGTGGCGTTACTGTTGGTGGTGTTAAGCCTGTTTGTCATTAACCGCTTACTGCGAATGCCGCTGGGCCGCGCGTGGGAAGCGTTGCGTGAAGATGAAATCGCCTGTCGTTCGCTGGGCTTAAGTCCGCGTCGTATCAAGCTGACCGCTTTTACCATCAGTGCCGCGTTTGCGGGTTTTGCCGGAACGCTGTTTGCTGCGCGTCAGGGCTTTGTCAGCCCGGAATCCTTCACCTTTGCCGAATCAGCCTTTGTGCTGGCGATAGTGGTGCTCGGCGGTATGGGTTCGCAATTTGCAGTGATTCTGGCGGCAATTTTGCTGGTGGTGTCGCGAGAGTTGATGCGTGATTTCAACGAATACAGCATGTTAATGCTCGGTGGTTTGATGGTGCTGATGATGATCTGGCGTCCGCAGGGCTTGCTGCCCATGACGCGCCCGCAACTCAAGCTGAAAAACGGCGCAGCGAAAGGAGAGCAGGCATGAGTCAGCCATTATTATCTGTTAACGGCCTGATGATGCGCTTCGGCGGCCTGCTGGCGGTGAATAACGTCAATCTTGAACTGTACCCGCAGGAGATCGTCTCGTTAATCGGCCCTAACGGTGCCGGAAAAACCACGGTTTTTAACTGCCTGACCGGTTTCTACAAACCCACCGGCGGCACCATTTTACTGCGCGATCAGCATCTGGAAGGTTTACCGGGGCAGCAAATCGCCCGCATGGGCGTGGTGCGCACCTTCCAGCATGTGCGTCTGTTCCGTGAAATGACGGTGATTGAAAACCTGCTGGTGGCGCAGCATCAGCAACTGAAAACCGGGCTGTTCTCTGGCCTGTTGAAAACGCCATCCTTCCGTCGCGCCCAAAGTGAAGCGCTCGACCGCGCCGCCACCTGGCTTGAGCGCATTGGTTTGCTCGAACACGCCAACCGCCAGGCGAGCAACCTGGCCTATGGTGACCAGCGTCGTCTGGAGATTGCCCGCTGTATGGTGACGCAGCCGGAGATTTTAATGCTCGACGAACCGGCAGCAGGTCTTAACCCGAAAGAGACGAAAGAGCTGGATGAGCTGATTGCCGAACTGCGTAACCATCACAACACCACTATCTTGTTGATTGAACACGATATGAAGCTGGTGATGGGGATTTCAGACAGAATTTACGTGGTCAATCAGGGGACGCCGCTGGCAAACGGTACGCCGGAGCAGATCCGTAATAACCCGGACGTGATCCGTGCCTATTTAGGTGAGGCATAAGATGGAAAAAGTCATGTTGTCCTTTGACAAAGTCAGCGCCCACTACGGCAAAATCCAGGCGCTGCATGAGGTGAGCCTGCATATCAATCAGGGCGAGATTGTCACCCTCATTGGCGCGAACGGGGCGGGAAAAACGACCTTGCTCGGCACGTTATGTGGCGACCCGCGCGCCACCAGCGGGCGAATTGTGTTTGATGATAAAGACATTACCGACTGGCAGACGGCGAAAATCATGCGCGAAGCGGTGGCGATTGTCCCGGAAGGACGCCGCGTCTTCTCACGCATGACGGTGGAAGAGAACCTGGCGATGGGCGGTTTTTTTGCTGAACGTGACCAGTTCCAGGAACGCATAAAGTGGGTTTATGAACTGTTTCCACGTCTGCATGAGCGCCGTGTTCAGCGGGCAGGCACCATGTCCGGCGGTGAACAGCAGATGCTGGCGATTGGTCGCGCTTTGATGAGCAACCCGCGTTTATTGTTGCTTGATGAGCCATCGCTCGGTCTTGCGCCGATTATCATCCAGCAAATTTTCGACACCATCGAGCAGCTGCGCGAGCAGGGGATGACCATCTTCCTCGTCGAGCAGAACGCCAACCAGGCGCTGAAGCTCGCTGATCGCGGCTACGTGCTGGAAAACGGTCATGTGGTGCTCTCCGATACCGGCGATGCGCTGCTGGCAAACGAAGCGGTGAGAAGTGCGTATTTAGGCGGGTAAATTATCGAATACCCGGCAGCCAGCTTCTGCCGGGTTCTTCGTCCGTATACAGACTTGTTTCAACTGACCGGGAGGATTAAAACCAGACCACTTATTTGCCACGGAAAGGTTCCCTCCCATGCATTATGCCGTTGTCGTCATGCTTGAACTGCTTTGCTGTATTCACGCTTACCGTACCGGACAAGAGCGATACTGGATTTTTATTATCTTCTGTTTTCCGGTGATTGGCTGCGTGGCGTATTTCGTCATGGTTATGCTGCCTGAAACGGGCGCTGACCGTCACGGGCGTACTTTGCTGATGCGCCTGCAGGACAAAATCAGCCCGGAACGCCACCTGCACAAATTAACCGAAGAGCTGGCGATTGCCGAGACCAATCAAAACCATTATGCGTTAGCTAACGAACTGGCGCGCCTTGGGCGTTATCACGAAGCCGTTCCCCATTATCAGCAGGCGTTAAGCGGAATTTTCGCCCATGAAGCGGTAATGATGTTAAGCCTGGCGCAGGCGCAATTTGCTATTCAGGAGTTCGCCGCCTGTCAGCAGACGCTGGAAGATGTGATGCGTTATAACCCCGATTTTCAGTCGGCAGACGGGCATTTGTTATTTGCCAGAGTGTTAGCCGCACAAGAAAAATACGCTGATGCGGAAAGCGAGTTTGAGGTGCTTGTTTCTTATTACCCCGGCCCGCAGGCACGTATTTACTATGCGGAAATGTTGGCGAAAATGAGTCGGTTACGTGAAGCCAACGAGCAGTATGTTGCTGTAGTTGATACGGCTAAACGCTCAAGACCTCATTATAGAAAACACCACCGGGAGTGGATTAAGACCGCCAATGAACGGCTGAAGCAGAGTGTGGTGCAATGAAAATCTTCTTTGCCGTTAGACCAGTGTCGCGGCAATCTTTTGTTAAAATTGAAAAATGTAGCTCTCATCGGGCAGCAAAACTGGACGCAGAATTTGCTGCCATTTTTGCTCTTCATGGTAAGGAGTTCTGGCGATTAGCTGGCCGTTAATCGCCTCTTTTCAGTGCATTCTCGGGATATCCGTGCCCCATCTCCCAATTTCCCTCACCCACGCCGTCACTGCCTTGTCATCTTTCTGACACCTTACTATCTTAAAAATGTAACAAAAAAGTTATTTTTCTGTAATTCGAGCATGTCATGTTACCCCGCGAGCATAAAAAGCGTGAATTCGCGCATTCGGTACAACAAGAGAGATAAACGATGAAACCGTTACATTATACAGCTTCAGCACTGGCGCTCGGACTGGCGTTAATGGGGAATGCACAGGCAGTGACGACCATTCCGTTCTGGCATTCTATGGAAGGGGAACTGGGTAAAGAGGTGGATTCTCTGGCCCAACGTTTTAACGCCGAAAACCCGGATTACAAAATTGTACCGACCTATAAAGGCAACTACGAACAGAATTTAAGTGCGGGGATTGCCGCATTTCGTACCGGCAACGCGCCGGCTATTTTGCAGGTTTATGAAGTTGGCACCGCCACCATGATGGCGTCGAAAGCCATTAAACCGGTGTATGACGTGTTTAAAGAAGCGGGGATTCAATTCGATGAGTCGCAGTTTGTGCCGACGGTTTCAGGTTACTATTCCGACAGCAAAACCGGCCACTTACTCTCCCAGCCGTTCAACAGCTCGACTCCTGTTCTCTATTACAACAAAGATGCTTTCAAGAAAGCGGGATTAGACCCGGAACAGCCGCCGAAAACCTGGCAGGATCTGGCAGACTATGCCGCGAAACTGAAAGCCTCCGGTATGAAGTGCGGCTACGCCAGCGGCTGGCAGGGCTGGATCCAACTGGAAAACTTTAGCGCCTGGAACGGTCTGCCGTTTGCCAGCAAAAACAACGGCTTTGACGGCACGGACGCGGTGCTTGAGTTCAACAAGCCGGAGCAGGTGAAACACATCGCCATGCTCGAAGAGATGAACAAGAAGGGCGATTTCAGTTACGTAGGGCGTAAGGATGAATCTACCGAGAAGTTCTATAACGGTGATTGCGCGATGACGACCGCCTCTTCGGGTTCTCTTGCCAACATTCGCGAGTACGCCAAATTCAACTACGGCGTAGGCATGATGCCATACGACGCCGACGCGAAAGATGCGCCACAAAACGCCATTATCGGCGGAGCCAGCCTGTGGGTGATGCAGGGCAAAGATAAAGAAACTTACACCGGCGTGGCGAAGTTCCTCGACTTCCTCGCGAAGCCAGAAAACGCTGCCGAGTGGCATCAGAAAACCGGTTATCTGCCAATCACCAAAGCGGCGTATGACCTGACCCGTGAGCAGGGCTTTTACGAGAAAAACCCAGGGGCGGATACCGCGACGCGTCAGATGCTGAACAAGCCGCCGTTGCCGTTCACCAAAGGGCTGCGTCTGGGCAATATGCCGCAGATCCGCGTGATTGTGGATGAAGAGCTGGAAAGCGTGTGGACCGGTAAGAAGACGCCACAGCAGGCGCTGGATACCGCCGTTGAGCGTGGGAACCAGTTACTGCGCCGCTTTGAGCAGTCTACGAAGTCTTAACCAGTGAAATGTCGGATGCGTTTCGCTTATCTGACCTGGCATCGCGTGTAGGCCGGATAAGCGAAGCGCATCCGGCACAGTTCAGGAATTAACCGTAATGTCATCATCCCGTCCGGTGTTCCGCTCGCGCTGGCTGCCTTATTTGCTGGTCGCGCCGCAGCTTATCATCACCGTTATCTTTTTTATCTGGCCTGCGGGCGAAGCGTTGTGGTACTCGCTACAAAGCGTCGATCCGTTTGGCTTTTCCAGCCAGTTTGTCGGCCTGGATAACTTCGTCACGCTGTTTCATGACAGCTACTATCTCGACTCCTTCTGGACGACGATAAAATTCAGCACCTTTGTCACGGTCAGCGGTTTGCTGGTGTCGCTGTTCTTCGCGGCGCTGGTGGAGTACATCGTGCGCGGCAGCCGTTTCTATCAAACCTTAATGCTGCTGCCGTATGCCGTGGCTCCCGCCGTTGCCGCCGTATTGTGGATCTTCCTGTTTAACCCTGGTCGCGGGCTGATCACTCATTTTCTCGCTGAGTTCGGCTACGACTGGAACCATGCGCAAAACAGCGGTCAGGCAATGTTCCTGGTGGTGTTTGCCTCAGTATGGAAGCAAATCAGCTACAACTTTCTGTTCTTCTATGCCGCGCTGCAATCCATTCCCCGTTCGTTGATTGAAGCCGCAGCCATCGACGGTGCAGGCCCGATTCGCCGCTTCTTTAAGATTGCGCTGCCGCTGATTGCGCCGGTGAGTTTCTTCCTGCTGGTGGTGAACCTGGTGTACGCCTTCTTCGACACCTTCCCGGTGATCGATGCCGCCACGTCCGGCGGACCAGTACAGGCCACCACGACGCTGATTTATAAGATCTACCGCGAAGGCTTTACCGGACTGGATCTGGCTTCGTCTGCCGCGCAGTCGGTGGTGTTGATGTTCCTCGTCATCGTGCTGACGGTGGTGCAGTTCCGCTATGTTGAAAGCAAGGTGCGTTACCAATGATTGAGAACCGTCCGTGGCTGACAATATTCAGCCATACCATGCTGATCCTCGGGATCGCGGTGATCCTCTTCCCGCTGTACGTGGCGTTTGTTGCGGCGACGCTGGATAAACAGGCTGTCTACGCCGCGCCGATGACGCTCATCCCCGGCACGCATCTGTTGGAAAACATCCACAACATCTGGGTGAACGGGGTAGGCACAAATAGCGCGCCGTTCTGGCGGATGTTGCTTAACAGCTTCGTGATGGCGTTCAGCATTACGCTCGGCAAAATTACCGTCTCGATGTTCTCGGCCTTTGCCATTGTCTGGTTTCGTTTTCCGCTACGTAACCTCTTCTTCTGGATGATTTTTATCACTCTGATGTTGCCGGTTGAAGTGCGTATTTTCCCGACGGTGGAAGTGATCGCCAATCTGAAAATGCTCGACAGCTACGCCGGTTTAACGCTGCCGCTGATGGCCTCGGCAACCGCTACCTTCCTGTTCCGCCAGTTCTTTATGACGCTGCCGGATGAGTTGGTGGAAGCCGCGCGGATCGACGGCGCGTCACCAATGCGTTTCTTTTGCGACATCGTTTTCCCGCTGTCGAAAACCAATCTGGCGGCGCTGTTTGTGATCACTTTTATTTACGGCTGGAACCAGTATTTGTGGCCGTTGTTGATTATTACCGACGTTGATCTCGGCACCACTGTGGCAGGGATCAAAGGGATGATCGCTACAGGCGAAGGCACCACGGAATGGAATTCGGTGATGGCGGCGATGTTGTTAACGCTTATCCCTCCGGTGGTGATTGTTTTAGTGATGCAGCGTGCCTTCGTGCGCGGCCTGGTCGATAGTGAGAAATAAGATGGCAGGACTGAAATTACAGGCAGTAACCAAAAGCTGGGATGGCAAAACCCAGGTCATTAAACCGTTGACCCTTGATGTGGCGGATGGCGAATTTATCGTGATGGTCGGGCCGTCTGGCTGCGGGAAATCCACGCTGCTGCGCATGGTTGCCGGGCTGGAGCGGGTCACCGAAGGCGATATCTGGATTAACGACCAACGCGTGACCGAAATGGAGCCGAAAGATCGCGGGATTGCGATGGTGTTCCAGAACTACGCGCTTTATCCGCATATGAGTGTCGAAGAAAACATGGCGTGGGGGCTGAAAATTCGCGGCATGGGCAAGCAACAAATTGCCGAACGTGTTAAAGAAGCGGCGCGCATTCTGGAGCTGGATGGCCTGCTCAAGCGCCGTCCGCGTGAGCTTTCTGGCGGTCAGCGTCAGCGTGTAGCGATGGGCCGTGCGATTGTGCGCGATCCGGCGGTGTTCCTGTTTGATGAGCCGCTCTCTAACCTCGATGCCAAGCTGCGCGTTCAGATGCGCCTTGAGCTGCAACAACTGCACCGTCGCCTGAAAACGACTTCACTCTACGTTACTCACGATCAGGTTGAGGCGATGACGCTCGCTCAGCGGGTAATGGTGATGAACGGCGGCGTTGCCGAACAGATTGGCACGCCAGTTGAAGTCTACGAAAAGCCCGCCACTCTGTTTGTGGCGAGTTTTATCGGCAGTCCGGCGATGAACCTGCTGACAGGCCGCGTGAATAACGAAGGCACGCATTTCGAACTGGATGGCGGTATCGCGCTACCGCTAAACGGTGGCTACCGTCAGTATGCCGGGCGTAAAATGACTCTTGGCATTCGCCCGGAACATATTGCGTTCAGCTCGCAGGCAGAAGGCGGCATACCGCTGGTGATGGACACGCTGGAGATCCTCGGCGCAGATAACCTGGCGCACGGACGCTGGGGCGAACAGAAGCTGGTGGTGCGACTGGCGCATCAGGAGCGCCCGACGACAGGCAGCACGCTGTGGCTGCATCTGCCGGAAAATCAGCTGCATCTTTTTGATGGTGAAACAGGACAACGAGTATGAGTAACTGGCCTTATCCCCGCATTGTCGCCCACCGTGGCGGCGGTAAGCTGGCCCCGGAAAACACCCTGGCGGCAATCGACGTTGGGGCAAAATACGGTCATAAGATGATCGAATTTGATGCGAAGTTATCGAAAGATGGTGAGATCTTCCTGCTGCATGACGATAATCTCGAACGCACCAGCAACGGCTGGGGCGTCGCGGGCGATCTGAACTGGCAGGATTTACTGCGCGTGGATGCGGGCAGTTGGTACAGCAAAGCGTTTAAAGGTGAGCCGCTGCCGTTGCTTTCGCAGGTGGCGGAACGCTGCCGTGAACATGGGATGATGGCAAATATTGAAATCAAACCCACCACTGGCACTGGTCCATTAACGGGCAAAATGGTATCGCTGGCGGCGCGCGAACTGTGGGCTGGTATGACGCCGCCGCTGCTGTCATCGTTTGAGATTGATGCTTTAGAAGCCGCGCAACAGGCTGCACCGGAACTGCCGCGCGGTTTGTTGCTGGATGAGTGGCGCGACGACTGGCGCGAACTGACCACGCGGCTGGGCTGCGTCTCTATTCATCTCAATCATAAGTTGCTCGATAAAGCGCGAGTGATGCAGTTGAAAGACGCTGGATTACGGATTCTGGTTTATACCGTCAACAAACCCCAGCGCGCGGCAGAGTTGCTGCGCTGGGGCGTGGATTGCATCTGTACCGATGCGATTGATGTGATTGGCCCGAACTTTACGGCCCAATAGTTTTCAACGAAATATCAGGCTGCGGCGTGCTGGGCTGATTCAGCATGTCGCCGTTTCTCCTCTCTGGCAACATATGCTGCTGATTCAACGAACTATCCGGATTACGGTTGCTGTTTAACATCCCGCCGTTGGTGTTGGGCAGCATTTGCTGCCGGGCGGGATTTAGCTCCCCCGGCTGTGACTGCAATACCCGCTGCGAGTTACTGTTTATCTGGTTTTCTAAATGCTGCTGTTGCAACTGTGTTTGCGTTTTCAGTTGCTGATTCAGCATCCCTTTTTGCTGGATTTGCTGCGTTTGCATTTGAGTTTGCATTCGCTGCTGGCTGGGGATCTGATACCCCGGCTGGTTAGGGTTGTTCAGAGTGTTAATGGGCTGTGCAAAGCCGACAAAAGGCAGGAGTGCCGTCAAAAGCAGAAGTCGTTTCATCGCGTATCCTCCTCTGAAGATATTCTTTAAGTTTACTCCTTTCCTGCAATCATCAGGATTAATTCAGAGTTATATACCAGGCTTAGCTGGGGTTGCCCCTTAATCTCTGGAGTATAACGATGATAAAACCGACGTTTTTACGCCGGGTGGCTATTGCTGCTCTGCTCACAGGAAGTTGTTTTAGTGCTGTCGCCGCGCCACCTGCGCCGCCGCCAGTCTCGTATGGCGTGGAGGAGGATGTCTTCCATCCGGTACGCGCGAAGCAGGGGATGGTAGCATCTGTGGACGCCACTGCCACTCAGGTGGGGGTAGATATCCTTAAACAGGGCGGGAATGCCGTTGATGCTGCCGTGGCAGTGGGCTACGCGCTGGCGGTAACGCATCCGCAGGCAGGGAATCTGGGCGGCGGCGGTTTTATGCTGATCCGCACTAAAGATGGCAATACCACCGCCATCGATTTCCGCGAAATGGCACCCGCCAAAGCGACCCGCGATATGTTCCTTGATGATCAGGGCAACCCGGACAGCAAAAAATCTCTCACTTCGCATCTTGCTTCTGGCACACCCGGTACGGTAGCGGGCTTCTCGTTGGCGCTGGAGAAATACGGCACCATGCCGCTGAACAAAGTTGTGCAGCCTGCGTTTAAACTGGCACGCGATGGTTTTATCGTTAACGATGCGCTGGCAGACGATCTCAAAACCTACGGCAGTGAAGTGCTACCAAATCACGAAAACAGCAAAGCTATCTTCTGGAAAGAGGGCGAACCGCTGAAAAAGGGCGACAAGCTGGTACAGACGAATCTGGCAAAGAGCCTGGAGATGATTGCCGAAAACGGCCCGGATGAATTCTACAAAGGCACGATAGCGGAACAGATCGCCCTGGAGATGCAGAAAAACGGTGGCTTGATCACTAAAGAAGATTTAGCGGCGTATAAAGCGGTCGAACGTACACCAATAAGTGGCGATTATCGCGGGTATCAGGTTTACTCCATGCCACCGCCATCCTCCGGCGGGATCCATATCGTGCAGATCCTCAATATTCTGGAAAACTTCGATATGCAGAAATACGGCTTTGGCAGCGTCGACGCGATGCAAATCATGGCAGAAGCGGAGAAACATGCCTACGCCGATCGCTCGGAATATCTTGGCGACCCGGATTTTGTCAAAGTACCGTGGCAGGCGCTGACCAATAAAGCCTATGCCAAATCTATTGCCGATCAAATCGATATCAATAAAGCGAAGCCATCCAGCGAAATTCGTCCTGGCAAGCTTGCGCCTTATGAGAGTAATCAAACTACCCATTACTCAGTGGTGGATAAAGACGGTAACGCCGTGGCGGTGACCTATACGCTGAACACCACCTTCGGTACGGGCATTGTCGCGGGCGAGAGCGGTATTTTGCTCAATAACCAGATGGATGATTTCTCCGCCAAACCAGGCGTACCGAACGTTTACGGGCTGGTGGGCGGTGATGCGAACGCCGTTGGGCCGAATAAACGTCCGCTGTCATCGATGTCACCAACCATTGTGGTGAAAGACGGTAAAACCTGGCTGGTGACCGGTAGCCCTGGCGGAAGCCGAATTATCACCACTGTGCTGCAAATGGTGGTGAACAGCATCGATTATGGAATGAATGTCGCCGAAGCGACCAATGCGCCGCGTTTCCACCATCAGTGGCTGCCGGACGAGCTGCGTGTCGAGAAAGGATTTAGCCCGGATACGCTCAAGCTGCTGGAAGCAAAAGGTCAGAAAGTGGCGCTAAAAGAGGCGATGGGCAGTACGCAAAGTATTATGGTTGGGCCGGACGGTGAGTTATACGGCGCTTCCGACCCACGTTCGGTAGATGATTTAACGGCCGGGTATTAATATCTTAAGCCCTCTCCCGGTAGGCGAGGGCTTTTAGATTACAAATTCTCTATTTCACCCGCGCCATATAATACGCATCGACATATTCACCGTTTCGTAATGCGTACTTCTTGCCAGTCCCTTCAATTTCAAAGCCGAATTTTTTATAGACCTTAATTGCTGGCGCGTTATCAACGAACACCGTTAGTTCAATACGATCTACCCGCAACCAGTTGTCGCACATTTCAATCATCTCTCGCATCAGGGCGCTGGCGACGCCGCGGTTCTTCCAGCGGGAGTCGACACAGATACCAAAGTCGGCAACATGACTGCGGCGTGGGCGTTGTTGCACGTCAATGGTGAGATGGCCTACGACGATTCCATCAATACAGGCGACTAACTGCTTGATGCCGGGGCGATCGGCGAGTCGCTCCTGCCACATATGATCGGAGGGATGAGGCACCTGTAGCGTGTTGCAATACACCTCCGGCTGGGCGTGAATCTGCCTGATGGCCTCGTAATCCCGTGTTTCTGCGTGGCGTATCACTATCTCACTCATTCCTTTGTCCTCTTTGGGGTAAATGTCCCTTTCAACATCATTGACTTTCAAATGCGAGTCAAATGCATTTTTTGCAAAAAGTGTTGGACAAGTGCGAATGAGAATGATTATTATTGTCTCGCGATCAGGAAGACCCTCGCGGAGAACCTGAAAGCACGACATTGCTCACATTGCTTCCAGTATTACTTAGCCAGCCGGGTGCTGGCTTTTTTTTTGATCTTTCGTTTTCAATTTATCCACGGGAAGTGCTTGTGTTCGTTATGCGCACTCCAGTAGGAACCACGTCCGCTTTGCGCTAAGGTGTAAATAATCACCTTAAAAAGGACGAAATCATGGTCATCAACTGCGCCTTTATTGGCTTTGGTAAAAGCACCACCCGTTACCATTTACCGTATGTACTTAACCGCAAGGATAGCTGGCATGTCGCGCATATTTTTCGCCGCCATGCGAAGCCGGAAGAACAGGCTCCCATTTATTCCCATATTCATTTCACCAGCGATCTCGACGAAGTGCTAAACGATCCCGACGTTAAGTTGATTGTCGTCTGCACTCATGCGGACAGCCACTTCGAGTACGCGAAACGCGCGCTGGAAGCCGGGAAAAATGTGCTGGTCGAAAAACCGTTCACCCCGACACTTGCCCAGGCGAAAGAACTTTTTGCGCTGGCGAAAAGTAAAGGGCTGACCGTCACGCCGTATCAGAATCGTCGCTTTGATTCCTGTTTTCTGACGGCGAAAAAAGCGATTGAAAGCGGCAAGCTGGGAGAGATTGTTGAAGTGGAAAGCCATTTTGACTATTACCGCCCAGTGGCAGAAACCAAACCTGGACTGCCGCAGGATGGCGCGTTCTATGGCCTTGGTGTGCATACCCTCGACCAGATTATCTCGCTGTTCGGTCGCCCGGATCACGTCGCTTATGACATCCGCAGCCTGCGTAATAAAGCCAATCCTGACGACACCTTCGAAGCGCAGCTGTTTTATGGCGATCTAAAAGCCATCGTCAAAACCAGCCATCTGGTGAAAATCGATTATCCGAAATTTATCGTTCACGGTAAGAAAGGTTCGTTTATTAAATACGGTATCGACCAGCAGGAAACCAGCCTGAAGGCTAATATTATGCCGGGCGAGCCGGGATTCGCAGCGGATGATTCGGTCGGTGTGCTGGAGTATGTCAATGACGAGGGCGTTACGGTCAGAGAAGAGATGAAGCCGGAGATGGGCGATTACGGACGCGTTTATGATGCGTTGTACCAAACCATCACCAGCGGGGCGCCAAATTACGTCAAGGAATCTGAAGTTCTTACCAATCTTGAAATCCTTGAACGCGGATTTGAGCAAGCCTCTCCCTCCACAGTGACTCTCGCGAAGTAAGTTTTATGGCCCCTCAAATAGTTCAATTTTTTTGAACAGAGGGGTCAATTTTCACCCTCTATCATCCCAGGCGGATCGGGTCCACACTAAGCCCATCGAAATCATTCAGGGGGCGAATACAAATGATCTACTTACGCAAAGCAAATGAACGTGGTCATGCAAATCATGGCTGGCTGGACTCCTGGCATACTTTCTCTTTTGCCAACTATTACGACCCGAACTTTATGGGCTTCTCCGCGCTGCGCGTGATTAACGACGACGTGATTGAAGCAGGGCAGGGCTTCGGCACTCACCCGCATAAAGATATGGAAATTTTGACCTACGTGCTGGAAGGTACTGTTGAGCATCAGGACAGCATGGGCAATAAAGAGCAGGTTCCGGCGGGAGAGTTCCAGATTATGAGTGCGGGTACGGGTATTCGTCACTCAGAGTACAACCCAAGCAGCACCGAGCGTCTGCATCTGTATCAGATCTGGATCATGCCAGAAGAAAACGGTATTACGCCGCGTTATGAACAGCGTCGCTTCGATGCCGTACAGGGTAAACAGCTGGTGCTCTCGCCGGATGCGCGTGATGGTTCATTGAAAGTGTATCAGGATATGGAACTGTACCGCTGGGCGCTGGTAAAAGATGAGCAGTCGGTGCATCAGATTGCCGCTGAACGCCGCGTCTGGATCCAGGTGGTGAAAGGTAATGTCACCATTAACGGCGTAAAAGCTTCGACCAGCGATGGTCTGGCAATCTGGGATGAGCAGGCAATCTCCATCCACGCTGACAGCGACAGCGAAGTGTTACTGTTCGATCTGCCGCCGGTTTAAAACTTAACGGCATTTTTGAAGCCTGCCTTTTTGCGGGCTTCATCGCTCACCCCGGTCGCGTGCTGATGTACGCGACCGGGGTTTTGTCGCGTCTTTAGCACAATGCGTTGCAATTGATTTAGTGTATATCTAATTATTGTAAACAAGCACTGTTTTCTCCGGGAAGGTTCTGATGCGTCCGTGTTAAACTAAGAGAATCTATCTCTTTTGTACCTTTCAGGACGATGAAAAAGAAAAGACCCGTACTTCAGGATGTGGCTGACCGTGTAGGCGTGACCAAAATGACGGTCAGCCGTTTTTTACGCAACCCGGAGCAGGTTTCCGTCGCTCTACGCGGCAAGATTGCCGCCGCTCTTGATGAACTGGGTTATATTCCCAATCGCGCACCCGATATCCTCTCTAACGCCACCAGCCGGGCGATTGGCGTCCTGTTACCTTCACTCACCAACCAGGTTTTCGCTGAAGTATTACGTGGTATCGAAAGCGTCACCGACGCACACGGTTATCAGACGATGCTGGCGCACTACGGTTATAAACCGGAAATGGAGCAAGAACGCCTCGAATCAATGCTTTCCTGGAATATCGACGGACTTATTCTCACCGAACGTACCCACACGCCCCGCACCTTAAAGATGATTGAAGTAGCGGGTATTCCGGTGGTGGAGCTGATGGACAGTAAGTCGCCGTGCCTCGATATCGCCGTCGGTTTTGATAACTTTGAAGCGGCACGCCAGATGACCACCGCCATTATTGCTCGCGGGCATCGTCACATTGCCTATCTCGGCGCACGCCTCGACGAACGTACTATCATCAAACAGAAGGGATATGAACAGGCGATGCTGGATGCAGGCCTGGTGCCGTATAGCGTGATGGTCGAGCAATCTTCTTCTTACTCTTCCGGTATTGAACTGATTCGCCAGGCGCGGCGGGAATATCCGCAGCTGGATGGCGTATTTTGTACTAATGATGACCTGGCGGTCGGCGCGGCGTTTGAATGTCAGCGTCTGGGGCTGAAAGTTCCTGACGATATGGCGATTGCCGGTTTCCACGGTCATGACATTGGTCAGGTGATGGAGCCACGGCTGGCGAGCGTGCTGACGCCGCGTGAGCGGATGGGCAGCATTGGCGCTGAGCGCCTGCTGGCGCGTATTCGTGGCGAATCTGTGACACCGAAAATGTTAGATTTAGGTTTCACCTTGTCACCGGGCGGATCTATTTAAGCTCACAAATTTGAAGTAGCTCACACTTATACACTTAAGGCACGGATGGATATTGCTTCTGTTTTTGTCCGGCTGGACAATGTTACCGATAACAGTTACCCGTAACATTTTCTGATTCTTGTATTGTGGGGGCACCACTTTGAGCACGACTAACCATGATCACCACATTTACGTCTTGATGGGCGTATCGGGCAGCGGCAAATCTGCAGTCGCCAGTGAAGTGGCGCATCAACTTCATGCCGCGTTTCTTGATGGCGATTTCCTCCATCCGCGCTGCAATATCGAAAAAATGGCGTCTGGCGAACCGCTAAATGACGACGATCGCAAACCGTGGTTACAGGCGCTTAACGACGCCGCGTTTGCCATGCAGCGCACCAATAAAGTGTCGCTGATCGTCTGTTCTGCACTGAAAAAGCACTATCGCGACCTGCTGCGTGAAGGTAATCCGAATCTCTCTTTCATCTACCTGAAAGGCGATTTTGATGTAATTGAAAGCCGTCTGAAAGCGCGCAAAGGCCATTTCTTTAAAACCCAAATGCTGGTGACGCAGTTTGAAACGCTGCAGGAGCCGGGTGCGGACGAAACCGATGTACTGGTGGTGGATATCGATCAACCGCTGGAAGGTGTTGTGGCAAGCACCATTGAGGTTATTAAAAAAGGCAAATAAGTAGTGACTACATTAACGCTTGTTTTAACAGCAGTAGGGTCTGTTTTACTGCTGCTGTTTTTAGTCATGAAGGCGCGTATGCACGCTTTCCTGGCTTTGATGGTGGTGTCTATGGGGGCTGGCCTTTTTTCCGGTATGCCGCTCGATAAAATCGCAGCGACGATGGAAAAAGGGATGGGAGGCACCCTCGGCTTCCTGGCGGTAGTTGTCGCTCTGGGAGCCATGTTTGGCAAGATCTTACATGAAACCGGCGCAGTCGATCAGATTGCCGTCAAAATGCTCAAATCCTTCGGTCACAGTCGTGCGCATTATGCCATTGGCCTTGCGGGGCTGGTTTGTGCGCTACCGCTGTTCTTTGAAGTGGCGATTGTTCTGCTGATTAGCGTTGCTTTCTCAATGGCGCGCCACACCGGTACGAACCTGGTGAAACTGGTAATCCCATTATTCGCAGGCGTGGCGGCAGCGGCGGCGTTCCTGGTGCCGGGGCCTGCGCCAATGCTATTGGCATCGCAGATGAATGCTGACTTTGGCTGGATGATCCTGATTGGCCTGTGTGCGGCAATCCCGGGAATGATTATTGCCGGGCCGCTGTGGGGTAATTTCATCAGCCGCTATGTGGAGCTGCATATTCCTGACGATATCAGCGAACCGCATCTCGGCGAAGGCAAAATGCCGTCCTTCGGATTCAGCCTGTCGCTGATCCTGCTGCCGCTGGTGCTGGTGGGGCTGAAAACCATTGCCGCACGTTTTGTGCCGGAAGGCTCTACCGCTTACGAATGGTTCGAGTTTATCGGTCATCCGTTTACCGCAATTCTGGTCGCTTGCCTGGTAGCAATTTACGGCCTGGCGATGCGTCAGGGTATGCCGAAAGACAAAGTGATGGAGATTTGCGGTCACGCGCTGCAACCGGCGGGGATTATTCTGCTGGTGATTGGTGCAGGCGGCGTGTTCAAACAGGTGCTGGTTGACTCTGGCGTAGGTCCGGCGCTGGGCGAAGCGTTAACCGGCATGGGCCTGCCGATTGCCATCACCTGCTTCGTGCTGGCAGCTGCAGTGCGCATCATTCAGGGTTCTGCCACCGTTGCCTGTTTAACGGCGGTAGGGCTGGTGATGCCGGTTATTGAACAGCTGAACTACTCCGGTGCGCAAATGGCGGCGCTGTCAATTTGTATCGCCGGTGGTTCGATTGTTGTCAGCCACGTTAACGACGCCGGTTTCTGGTTGTTCGGTAAATTTACCGGCGCGACCGAAGCCGAAACGCTGAAAACCTGGACCATGATGGAAACCATCCTCGGCACCGTTGGTGCCATCGTCGGGATGATTGCGTTCCAGCTGTTGAGTTAAGTTTGTTCGCCCGGTAGTTGTGACGCTACCGGGCTCTTTTCGAAAAACTCTCCTCGTTACCCCTTCATCCACATTCGAATGCCGTCGAGGAACATCTGAGTTGCCATCATCACCAGAATCAATCCCATCAGGCGTTCAAGTGCATTCACCCCTTTCTCGCCCAGCAGACGTAAAAATAGCGAAGACTGTAGCAGGATGACAAAGGTGCCGCCCCAGGCCAGCAGCAGGGCAATCACCAGATGCCCCATCTGATTCGGGTACTGATGAGACAGCAACATCAGCGTGGCGAGAATAGTCGGCCCGGCGACTAACGGTATTGCCAACGGCACGATAAACGGCTCTTCACCTGCCGGAAGCCCGCTGCTATTTCCTGAAGCACTGGGGAAAATCATCTTAATGGCGATCAGAAACAGAATGATGCCGCCAGAAATGGAGACGGTTTCTGCCCGCAGGCTAAGAAATGCCAGAATTTTCTCACCCGCAAACAGGAACACCAGCATCACCAGGAGAGCAATAAGCAACTCTCGCACCATGATTGCCCGCCGTCTTTTCGGTTCAGTATGTTTCAGTACGGACATGAAAATAGGTAGGTTTCCGAGCGGATCCATAATCAGGATCAATAAAACTGCTGCAGAAATGATTTCATTCATAACTCAAATTCCCTGATAATTGCCGCGGACTTTCTGCGTGCTAACAAAGCAGGATAAGTCGCATTACTGATGGCTTCGCTATCATTGATTAATTTCACTTGCGACTTTGGCTGCTTTTTGTATGGTGAAAGATGTGCCACGAGGAGACCGGCACATTTATACAGCACACATCTTTGCAGGAAAAAAACGCTTATGAAAAATGTTGGTTTTATCGGCTGGCGCGGTATGGTCGGCTCCGTTCTCATGCAACGCATGGTTGAAGAGCGCGACTTCGACGCCATTCGCCCTGTCTTCTTTTCTACTTCTCAGCTTGGCCAGGCTGCGCCGTCTTTTGGCGGAACCACTGGCACACTTCAGGATGCCTTTGATCTGGAGGCGCTAAAGGCCCTCGATATCATTGTGACCTGTCAGGGCGGCGATTATACCAACGAAATCTATCCAAAGCTTCGTGAAAGCGGATGGCAAGGTTACTGGATTGACGCAGCATCATCTCTGCGCATGAAAGATGACGCCATCATCATTCTTGACCCCGTCAATCAGGACGTCATTACCGACGGATTAAATAATGGCATCAGGACTTTTGTTGGCGGTAACTGTACCGTAAGCCTGATGTTGATGTCGTTGGGTGGTTTATTCGCCAATGATCTTGTTGATTGGGTGTCCGTTGCAACCTACCAGGCCGCTTCCGGCGGTGGTGCGCGACATATGCGTGAGTTATTAACCCAGATGGGCCATCTGTATGGCCATGTGGCAGATGAACTCGCGACCCCGTCCTCTGCTATTCTCGATATCGAACGCAAAGTCACAACCTTAACCCGTAGCGGTGAGCTGCCGGTGGATAACTTTGGCGTGCCGCTGGCGGGTAGCCTGATTCCGTGGATCGACAAACAGCTCGATAACGGTCAGAGCCGCGAAGAGTGGAAAGGGCAGGCGGAAACCAACAAGATCCTCAACACATCTTCCGTAATTCCGGTAGATGGTTTATGTGTGCGTGTCGGGGCATTGCGCTGCCACAGCCAGGCATTCACTATTAAATTGAAAAAAGATGTGTCTATTCCGACCGTGGAAGAACTGCTGGCTGCGCACAATCCGTGGGCGAAAGTCGTTCCGAACGATCGGGAAATCACTATGCGTGAGCTAACCCCAGCTGCCGTTACCGGCACGCTGACCACGCCGGTAGGCCGTCTGCGTAAGCTGAATATGGGGCCGGAGTTCCTGTCAGCCTTTACCGTGGGCGACCAGCTGCTGTGGGGGGCCGCGGAGCCGCTGCGTCGGATGCTTCGTCAACTGGCGTAATCTTTATTCATTAAATCTGGGGCGCGATGCCGCCCCTGTTAGTGCGTAATACAGGAGTAAGCGCAGATGTTTCATGATTTACCGGGAGTTAAATAGAGCATTGGCTATTCTTTAAGGGTGGCGGAATACAAGAGTATTTACAGCCTTACCTGAAGTGAGGACGACGCAGAGAGGATGCACAGAGTGCTGCGCCGTTCAGGTCAAAAAAATGTCACAACCAGAAGTCAAAAATTCAGTTGGATGGGGTGACACAATAAAACAGGAAGACAAGCATGTCCGATCGTATCGATAGAGACGTGATTAACGCGCTAATTGCAGGCCATTTTGCGGATCCTTTTTCTGTACTGGGAATGCATAAAACCACCGCGGGACTGGAAGTCCGTGCCCTTTTACCCGACGCTACCGATGTGTGGGTGATTGAACCGAAAACCGGGCGCAAACTCGCAAAACTGGAGTGTCTCGACTCACGTGGATTCTTTAGCGGCGTCATTCCGCGGCGTAAGAATTTTTTCCGCTATCAGTTGGCTGTTGTCTGGCATGGTCAGCAAAACCTGATTGATGATCCTTACCGTTTTGGTCCGCTAATCCAGGAAATGGATGCCTGGCTATTATCTGAAGGTACGCATCTGCGCCCATATGAAACCTTAGGCGCGCATGCAGATACTATGGATGGCGTCACGGGTACGCGTTTTTCTGTCTGGGCTCCAAACGCCCGCCGGGTCTCGGTAGTCGGTCAATTCAACTACTGGGACGGTCGCCGTCACCCGATGCGCCTGCGTAAAGAGAGCGGCATCTGGGAACTGTTTATCCCTGGGGCGCATAACGGTCAGCTCTATAAATACGAGATGATTGATGCCAATGGCAACTTGCGTCTGAAGTCCGACCCTTATGCTTTCGAAGCGCAAATGCGCCCGGAAACCGCGTCTCTTATTTGCGGGCTGCCGGAAAAGGTAGTGCAGACTGAAGAGCGCAAAAAGGCGAATCAGTTTGATGCGCCAATCTCTATTTATGAAGTTCACCTGGGCTCCTGGCGTCGCCACACCGACAACAATTTCTGGTTGAGCTACCGCGAGCTGGCCGATCAACTGGTGCCTTATGCTAAATGGATGGGCTTTACCCACCTCGAACTGCTGCCCATTAACGAGCATCCGTTCGATGGCAGTTGGGGTTATCAGCCAACCGGCCTGTATGCACCGACCCGCCGTTTTGGTACCCGCGACGACTTCCGTTATTTCATTGATGCCGCACACGCAGCTGGTCTGAACGTGATTCTCGACTGGGTACCAGGCCACTTCCCGACCGATGACTTTGCGCTTGCCGAATTTGATGGCACGAACTTGTATGAACACAGCGATCCGCGCGAAGGCTATCATCAGGACTGGAATACGCTGATCTACAACTATGGTCGCCGTGAAGTCAGTAACTTCCTTGTCGGTAATGCGCTTTACTGGATCGAACGTTTTGGTATTGATGCGCTGCGCGTCGATGCTGTGGCATCAATGATTTATCGTGACTACAGCCGTAAAGAGGGGGAGTGGATCCCGAACGAATTTGGCGGGCGCGAGAATCTTGAAGCGATTGAATTCTTGCGTAATACCAACCGTATTCTTGGTGAGCAGGTTTCCGGTGCGGTGACAATGGCGGAGGAGTCTACCGATTTCCCTGGCGTTTCTCGTCCGCAGGACATGGGCGGTCTGGGCTTCTGGTACAAGTGGAACCTAGGCTGGATGCATGACACCCTGGACTACATGAAGCTCGACCCGATTTATCGTCAGTATCATCACGGTAAGCTCACCTTTGGGATGCTCTATAACTACACTGAAAACTTCGTCCTGCCGTTGTCGCATGATGAAGTGGTCCACGGTAAAAAATCGATTCTCGACCGGATGCCGGGCGACGCATGGCAGAAATTCGCTAACTTGCGCGCCTACTATGGCTGGATGTGGGCATTCCCTGGCAAGAAACTGCTGTTCATGGGGAACGAATTTGCCCAGGGCCGCGAGTGGAACCATGACGCCAGCCTCGACTGGCATCTGCTGGAAGGCGGCGATAACTGGCACCACGGTGTCCAGCGTCTGGTGCGCGATCTGAACCTCACCTACCGCCACCATAAAGCGATGCATGAACTGGATTTTGACCCGTACGGTTTTGAATGGCTGGTGGTGGATGACAAAGAACGCTCGGTGCTGATCTTTGTGCGTCGCGATAAAGAGGGTAACGAAATCATCGTTGCCAGTAACTTTACTCCGGTGCCGCGTCATGATTATCGCTTCGGCATTAACCAGCCGGGTAAATGGCGTGAGATCCTCAATACCGATTCCATGCACTATCACGGCAGTAATGCAGGCAATGGCGGCACGGTACACAGCGATGAGATTGCCAGCCATGGTCGTCAGCATTCACTGAGCCTGACGCTACCACCGCTGGCCACTATCTGGCTGGTTCGGGAGGCAGAATGACACAACTCGCCATTGGCAAACCCGCACCCCTCGGCGCGCATTACGACGGTCAGGGCGTCAACTTCACACTTTTCTCCGCTCATGCCGAGCGGGTAGAACTGTGTATCTTTGACGCCAATGGCCAGGAACATCGCTATGACTTGCCAGGGCACAGTGGCGACATTTGGCACGGTTATCTGCCGGATGCGCGCCCGGGTTTGCGTTATGGTTATCGCGTTCATGGCCCCTGGCGACCCGCCGAGGGACATCGCTTTAACCCGGCGAAGTTGTTGATTGATCCTTGCGCGCGGCAAATTGACGGGGAGTTTAAAGATAACCCGCTGCTGCACGCAGGTCATAATGAACCTGACTATCGCGACAACGCCGCCATTGCGCCGAAATGTGTAGTGGTGGTTGATCACTATGACTGGGAGGATGATGCCCCGCCGCGCACGCCGTGGGGCAGCACTATCATTTATGAAGCCCATGTCAAAGGATTAACGTATCTGCACCCGGAGATCCCGGTCGATATCCGCGGCACTTATAAAGCCCTGGGGCATCCGGTGATGATCAACTATTTGAAACAGTTGGGCATTACTGCGCTGGAGTTGCTGCCGGTGGCACAATTTGCCAGCGAACCACGCCTGCAACGTATGGGGTTAAGTAACTACTGGGGCTATAACCCGGTAGCGATGTTTGCGCTGCATCCGGCGTATGCCTGCTCGCCAGAAACGGCGCTGAATGAGTTTCGCGATGCAATCAAAGCACTGCATAAAGCGGGTATCGAAGTCATTCTTGATATCGTGCTTAACCATAGTGCGGAACTGGACCTCGACGGTCCGTTATTCTCTCTGCGTGGGATCGACAACCGTAGCTATTATTGGATAAGAGAAGACGGTGATTATCACAATTGGACAGGCTGTGGCAACACGCTCAATTTGAGTCATCCGGCGGTGGTGGATTATGCCAGCGCCTGCCTGCGTTATTGGGTAGAAACCTGCCACGTCGATGGTTTCCGTTTTGATCTGGCGGCAGTCATGGGCCGTACGCCTGAGTTCCGTCAGGATGCTCCGTTGTTTACCGCAATTCAGAACTGCCCGGTGCTCTCGCAGGTGAAGTTAATTGCCGAACCGTGGGATATTGCGCCTGGTGGTTATCAGGTGGGAAATTTCCCGCCACTGTTTGCTGAGTGGAACGATCATTTCCGTGATGCTGCCCGTCGTTTCTGGCTGCATTATGATTTGCCTCTGGGGGCGTTTGCCGGGCGTTTTGCTGCCTCCAGCGATGTTTTTAAACGTAATGGTCGTCTGCCGAGTGCTGCGATTAATCTCGTCACCGCGCATGACGGTTTTACGCTTCGCGACTGCGTTTGCTTCAACCATAAACACAATGAAGCAAACGGAGAAGAAAATCGCGACGGGACCAACAACAATTACAGTAACAATCATGGTAAAGAAGGATTAGGCGGTACTCTTGACCTGGTTGAACGGCGGCGCGACAGCATTCACGCCCTGTTAACAACGTTGTTGCTCTCCCAGGGTACGCCGATGTTACTGGCCGGTGACGAACATGGTCATAGCCAGCATGGCAATAACAATGCCTACTGTCAGGATAATCAATTAACCTGGTTGGACTGGTCGCAGGCAAGCAGTGGTTTAACCGCATTTACCGCCGCGTTAATCCATCTGCGCAAGCGCATTCCCGCTTTGGTGGAGAATCGCTGGTGGGAAGAAGGCGACGGCAATGTCCGTTGGCTAAATCGATATGCTCAACCTTTAAGCACGGATGAGTGGCAAAACGGGCCGAAACAGCTGCAAATTCTGCTCTCGGATCGCTTTTTGATCGCAATTAACGCCACGCTTGAGGTAACAGAGATTGTTTTACCTGCTGGGGAGTGGCACGCCATTCCCCCATTCGCTGGAGAGGATAACCCAGTGATTACGGCTGTCTGGCAGGGACCTGCACACGGATTGTGTGTGTTCCAGAGATGATAAAAAAGGAGTTAGTCATGGTTAGTTTAGAGAAGAACGATCACTTAATGTTGGCGCGCCAGCTGCCATTGAAATCTGTTGCCCTGATACTGGCGGGAGGACGTGGTACCCGCCTGAAGGATTTAACCAATAAGCGAGCAAAACCGGCCGTACACTTCGGCGGTAAGTTCCGCATTATCGACTTTGCACTGTCTAACTGCATCAACTCCGGGATCCGTCGTATGGGCGTGATCACCCAGTACCAGTCCCATACTCTGGTGCAGCACATTCAGCGCGGCTGGTCATTCTTCAATGAAGAAATGAACGAGTTTGTCGATCTGTTGCCAGCGCAGCAGAGAATGAAAGGGGAAAACTGGTATCGCGGCACCGCAGATGCGGTCACGCAAAACCTCGACATTATTCGCCGTTACAAAGCGGAATATGTGGTGATCCTGGCGGGCGACCATATCTACAAGCAAGACTACTCGCGTATGCTTATCGACCACGTCGAAAAAGGCGCACGTTGCACCGTCGCTTGTATGCCTGTACCGATTGAAGAAGCCTCCGCATTTGGCGTTATGGCGGTTGATGAGAACGATAAAATTATCGAATTCGTTGAAAAACCCGCTAACCCGCCGTCAATGCCGAACGATCCGAGCAAATCTCTGGCGAGCATGGGTATCTACGTCTTTGACGCCGACTATCTGTATGAACTGCTGGAAGAAGACGATCGCGATGAGAACTCCAGCCACGACTTTGGTAAAGATTTGATTCCCAAAATCACCGAAGCCGGTCTGGCCTATGCGCACCCGTTCCCGCTCTCTTGCGTACAATCCGACCCGGATGCCGAGCCGTACTGGCGCGATGTGGGTACGCTTGAAGCTTACTGGAAAGCGAACCTCGATCTGGCATCAGTGGTGCCGGAACTGGATATGTACGATCGCAATTGGCCAATTCGCACCTACAATGAATCATTACCGCCAGCGAAATTCGTGCAAGATCGCTCCGGTAGCCACGGGATGACCCTTAACTCACTGGTTTCCGGCGGTTGTGTGATCTCCGGTTCGGTGGTGGTGCAGTCCGTTCTGTTCTCGCGCGTTCGCGTGAATTCATTCTGCAACATTGATTCCGCCGTATTGTTACCGGAAGTATGGGTAGGTCGCTCGTGCCGTCTGCGCCGCTGCGTCATTGATCGTGCTTGTGTTATTCCGGAAGGCATGGTGATTGGTGAAAACGCAGAGGAAGATGCACGTCGTTTCTATCGTTCAGAAGAAGGCATCGTGCTGGTAACGCGCGAAATGCTACGGAAGTTAGGGCATAAACAGGAGCGATAATGCAGGTTTTACATGTATGTTCAGAGATGTTCCCGCTGCTTAAAACCGGCGGTCTGGCTGATGTTATTGGGGCATTACCCGCAGCACAAATCGCAGACGGCGTTGACGCTCGCGTACTGTTGCCTGCATTTCCCGATATTCGCCGTGGCGTAACCGATGCGCAGGTGGTATCTCGCCGTGATACCTTCGCTGGGCATATCACGCTGTTGTTCGGCCATTACAACGGGGTTGGCATTTACCTGATTGACGCGCCGCATCTCTATGATCGTCCGGGAAGCCCGTATCACGATACCAACTTATTTGCCTACACTGACAACGTATTGCGTTTTGCGCTGTTGGGGTGGGTTGGGGCAGAAATGGCCAGCGGGCTTGACCCATTCTGGCGCCCTGATGTGGTGCATGCGCACGACTGGCATGCGGGCCTTGCGCCTGCGTATCTGGCGGCGCGTGGGCGTCCGGCGAAGTCGGTGTTTACTGTGCACAACCTGGCCTATCAAGGCATGTTTTATGCACATCACATGAATGACATTCAATTGCCATGGTCATTCTTTAATATTCATGGGCTGGAATTCAACGGACAAATCTCTTTCCTGAAGGCTGGTCTGTACTATGCCGATCATATTACGGCGGTCAGCCCGACCTACGCTCGCGAGATCACCGAACCGCAGTTTGCCTACGGTATGGAAGGTCTGTTGCAACAGCGTCACCGTGAAGGGCGTCTTTCCGGCGTACTAAACGGCGTGGATGAAAAAATCTGGAGTCCAGAGACGGACTTACTGTTGGCCTCGCGTTACACCCGCGATACGTTGGAAGATAAAGCGGAGAATAAGCGCCAGTTACAAATCGCAATGGGGCTTAAGGTTGACGATAAAGTGCCGCTTTTTGCAGTGGTGAGCCGTCTGACCAGCCAGAAAGGTCTCGACCTGGTGCTGGAAGCCTTACCAGGCCTTCTGGAGCAGGGCGGACAGCTGGCGCTACTCGGCGCGGGTGATCCGGTGCTGCAGGAAGGTTTCCTTGCCGCGGCCGCGGAATATCCCGGACAAGTGGGCGTTCAGATTGGCTATCACGAAGCATTTTCGCATCGCATTATGGGCGGCGCGGACGTCATTCTGGTGCCCAGCCGTTTTGAACCGTGCGGCTTAACGCAACTTTATGGATTGAAGTACGGTACGCTGCCGTTAGTGCGGCGCACCGGTGGGCTTGCTGATACGGTTTCTGACTGTTCTCTTGAGAACCTTGCAGATGGCGTCGCCAGTGGGTTTGTCTTTGAAGATAGTAATGCCTGGTCGCTGTTACGGGCTATTCGACGTGCTTTTGTACTGTGGTCCCGTCCTTCACTGTGGCGGTTTGTGCAACGTCAGGCTATGGCAATGGATTTTAGCTGGCAGGTCGCGGCGAAGTCGTACCGTGAGCTTTACTATCGCTTGAAATAGTTTTCAGGAAACGCCTATATGAATGCTCCGTTTACATATTCATCGCCCACGCTTAGCGTAGAAGCTCTTAAGCATTCTATCGCTTACAAGCTGATGTTTACGATTGGCAAGGACCCGGTCGTCGCCAATAAACATGAATGGCTGAACGCAACATTATTTGCTGTGCGCGATCGTCTCGTGGAGCGCTGGTTACGTTCAAACCGTGCCCAGTTGTCGCAAGAAACGCGTCAGGTTTACTACCTGTCGATGGAATTTTTGATTGGCCGTACGCTTTCCAACGCCATGTTGTCGCTAGGAATTTACGAAGATGTACAGGGCGCACTGGAAGCGATGGGATTAAATCTCGAAGAGCTGATTGATGAAGAAAATGACCCGGGCCTCGGTAACGGTGGTCTGGGACGTCTGGCGGCTTGCTTCCTCGATTCTCTGGCGACGTTAGGGTTGCCGGGGCGTGGTTACGGTATCCGTTATGATTACGGTATGTTTAAGCAGAACATCGTTAACGGTAGCCAGAAAGAGTCGCCAGACTACTGGCTGGAATACGGTAACCCGTGGGAATTCAAACGCCACAACACGCGCTATAAAGTCCGTTTTGGTGGTCGCATTCAGCAGGAAGGTAAAAAAACGCGCTGGATCGAAACCGAAGAGATTCTGGGAGTGGCTTACGATCAGATTATCCCAGGTTACGACACCGACGCGACCAACACGCTGCGTTTGTGGAGTGCGCAAGCCAGTAGCGAAATTAACCTCGGTAAATTCAACCAGGGTGACTACTTCGCGGCAGTGGAAGATAAAAACCACTCCGAAAACGTATCCCGCGTACTGTATCCGGACGACTCCACCTACTCCGGGCGTGAACTGCGTCTGCGTCAGGAATATTTCCTGGTTTCTTCGACCATCCAGGACATTTTAAGTCGCCATTATCAGTTGCATAAAACCTACGATAACCTGGCGGATAAAATCGCGATTCACCTCAACGACACCCACCCGGTGTTGTCGATTCCTGAGATGATGCGTCTGCTGATTGATGAGCATCAATTTAGCTGGGACGACGCATTTGAAGTGTGTTGTCAGGTCTTCTCCTACACCAACCACACGCTAATGAGCGAGGCGCTGGAAACCTGGCCGGTTGATATGCTGGGTAAAATTCTGCCGCGTCACCTGCAGATCATCTTTGAAATTAACGACTATTTCCTGAAAACCTTACAGGAACAGTATCCGAACGATACCGACCTGCTGGGACGGGCGTCGATCATTGATGAATCCAACGGTCGTCGCGTGCGTATGGCCTGGCTGGCGGTTGTGGTGAGCCACAAGGTTAACGGTGTATCAGAATTACACTCTAACCTGATGGTGCAGTCGCTATTTGCTGATTTTGCGAAAATCTTCCCGGGACGTTTTACCAATGTCACCAATGGTGTGACCCCGCGTCGCTGGTTAGCGGTAGCGAACCCATCGCTTTCAGCCGTTCTGGACGAACACCTGGGCCGTAACTGGCGCACCGACCTTAGTTTGCTGAGTGAGCTGCAACAGCACTGTGATTTTCCGATGGTCAACCATGCAGTGCATCAGGCGAAGCTGGAGAACAAAAAGCGTCTGGCGGAGTATATCGCCCAGCAGCTGAATGTGGTGGTAAATCCGAAAGCGCTGTTCGATGTGCAAATCAAACGTATTCACGAATACAAACGTCAATTGATGAATGTGTTGCACGTGATCACCCGCTATAACCGCATCAAGGCCGACCCGGATGCGAAGTGGGTACCGCGCGTGAATATTTTTGGCGGTAAGGCGGCTTCAGCCTATTACATGGCGAAGCACATTATCCATTTGATCAATGACGTAGCGAAAGTGATCAACAACGATCCGCAGATTGGCGACAAGCTGAAAGTGGTGTTCATCCCGAACTACAGCGTTAGCCTGGCACAGTTGATCATTCCGGCGGCCGATCTATCTGAACAGATTTCTCTGGCAGGGACGGAAGCTTCCGGCACCAGTAATATGAAGTTTGCACTTAACGGCGCGCTGACTATCGGTACGCTGGACGGTGCGAACGTCGAGATGCTGGATCATGTCGGTGCTGACAATATCTTTATCTTTGGTAACACTGCGGAAGAAGTGGAAGAACTGCGTCGTCAGGGCTACAAACCGCGTGAATACTACGAGAAAGATGAGGAGCTGCATCAGGTGCTGACGCAAATCGGCAGCGGTGTATTCAGTCCGGAAGATCCGGGACGCTATCGCGATCTGGTTGATTCGCTGATCAACTTCGGCGATCACTACCAGGTACTGGCGGATTATCGCAGCTATGTCGATTGTCAGGATAAAGTCGACGAACTTTACGAGCTTCAGGAAGAGTGGACCGCAAAAGCGATGCTGAACATTGCCAATATGGGCTACTTCTCTTCTGATCGTACAATCAAAGAGTACGCTGATCATATCTGGCATATTGATCCAGTGAGATTGTAAGTTCACTAAAAAATAGAACGGGGCCAAATCGGTCCCGTTTTTTTTCGCCTTTATTTCGGAGAAGTGTCCAGAGGGGCAAGGGGACTCGGGGGAGTATAATTTCGCCATTCAGAAAGAATGGAAAGAATAATGCAAAACAGAAAATGGATTTTGACCTCGCTGATAATGACTTTTTTCGGCATCCCCATACTGGCGCAATTTTTGGCAGCGGTTATTGCCATGCTGGGGGCCGGGCTTGCCGCTATTCTTGAGGCTTGCAATTTACTCTTTACGCCAACAATTTATCTTCTACTCAACGTCTTTATGCTGACGCTGGGGGCGATAATCCTATTTTTCTCTGGTCGCGTGTGGGCCGGTGATAGCGCACCAGAAAACAGAGAAATAGCCGTCTGGCGGCAATGCTTTTTTCTTTTACCTGCACTGTTAACTCTGGTTGGCTGGATAATCACGCTACATCTGGCAGATTATCAATTTCGCCAGCTGGGAGCGGGTTGGTTGGCAGATCTGATTCTCCCCTGGCTGGGCGTATTGTTAGTCTCATTAGTCGGAGGTGAGTTCTGGTGGATAGTCATTATACCCGTTGGTGCGCATATCAGTTTTTCGCTGGGGTATGGCTGGCCAACCAGACATCCTTTAACCGGCACGTACGGGTTACGTTGCCGTAATTCCCTCCTGTTTATCCTTCTCATGCTGGTTTTTGTCGCTGGTTATCAGGCTTATTTATATAAACAGCTTAATCCCGGCGTCGGTGTGCGTGAAAATATTGATACCTGGGCCTGGCGACCCGATAAACTCAATAATCAACTGACGCCACTGCGTGGTAAACCGCAAATTCAGTTTACACAAAACTGGCCGCGACTCGATGGTGCTACGGCGGCGTACCCAATTTATGCTTCTGCCTTTTATGCGTTGAGCGTTATACCGGAAGATTTCCACACCTGGGAATATCTGGAGAACTCTCGTACCCCCGATGCATATAACAGGATTGTTAAAGGTGATGCCGATATTATTTTTGTGGCGCAACCTTCCGGTGGGCAGAAAAAACGCGCAGAGGAATCGGGCGTCACTTTGAACTACACTCCTTTCGCCCGTGAAGCATTCGTTTTCATCGTCAATGCGGATAACCCGGTTAATTCCCTGACTGACCAACAGGTGCGTGACATCTTCAGTGGCGCAATTACCAACTGGCGTACTGTTGGCGGTAACGATCAGGAGATCCAGACCTGGCAACGCCCGGAAGACTCTGGCAGCCAGACAGTGATGCAATCGCAGGTCATGAAAAATGTCCGCATGATCTCGCCGCAGGAAACCGAAGTGGCAAGCATGATGGAGGGAATGATTAAAGTTGTTGCCGAATACCGTAATACAAACAACTCAATAGGCTACACCTTCCGCTATTACGCAACACAAATGAATGCCGATAAAAATATAAAACTGCTAGCTATTAACGGTATTGCACCGACTGCGGAAAATATTCGTAACGGCAAATATCCGTATATCGTCGATGCCTTTATGGTAACGCGGGAAAATACTACGTCAGAAACACAAAAACTGGTCGAATGGTTTTTAACGCCGCAGGGGCAGAGTCTGGTGGAAGATGTGGGTTATGTGCCGCTGTATCCAACAATGAAATAACGCTCGAGAGAAAGGAATCAGCGCAATGAATAAATTCACCGGTGTTTTACTATTAGGTACGGCGTTACTGGCGGGATGTGTCGACCGGGAAGGGTACTATAACAGCGTCAGGGAAGAAGAGAGTCATGGACTGACGTCTCTGCGGGGGCAACCTGAATTACGTTACAACGATGATTGGTCAAGATGGCCGAGAGTGTACGGCGCTACAGCCTTATACCCGCTGTATGCTTCCGCGTATTATGAATTAGTACCCGAGCCAAAAGATAAGGATCGAACCTCGCTGGCCTGGCAGGCGTATGGTTTGCAACAAACCCGAACAGCTGAAGCCTACGATAGTCTGATCAAGGGTACCGCGACGGTTATTTTTGTTGCACAACCGTCGGAAGGACAGAAAAAACGTGCAGAAGAAGCAGGCGTTAAACTGAAATATACCGCGTTTGCCCGCGAAGCCTTTGTCTTTATCGTTGATATCAAAAACCCGGTTAATTCACTTAGCGAACAGCAAGTCAAAGACATTTTTAGCGGTAAAGTGAGTCGCTGGAATAAAGTGGGCGGCGGTGACGAAAGTATAAAAGTCTGGCAGCGGCCAGAAGATTCTGGAAGCCAAACGGTTATGAAGGGACTGGTTATGCAAGATACTCCAATGCTGCCAGCCAAAAAATCCACTGTTATCGATCTTATGGGCGGTTTAATTACCGAAGTCGCCGACTACCAAAACACACCATCTTCTATTGGATACACCTTCCACTATTACGTCACACGTATGAACGACAATATGCTCAAAATGCGCAAACAGATCAAACTGCTGGCTATAAATGGCGTTGCACCTACAGAGGAAAATATCCGTAACGGCACTTATCCGTACATAATTGATGCTTATATGGTGACGCACGAAAACCCTACGCTGGAAACGCAGAAATTCGTCGACTGGTTTTTAAGCCCGCAGGGACAGCAATTGGTAGAGGATGTGGGCTATGTGCCGATTCATGACGCATCATCCGAATCATCAGTGCAATAATGATGAATAAAATCAGACTTTATATTCCTCCGTTAATTCTTGGTTTTGTTATTGTGCCGTTGTTGGTGTGGCCGACGCTGGTTGCGCTGGCTGCTTCTGTTATCACGCTGAGTTTTCTGGGAGAGATACTGTTCTCTATCCCGCTCATGATCAGGCGTATTTCACTTCTGCAATTACAACTATGGTTATCGGCTGAATATGCGCTTTTCTGCTGTGCAATGGTGGGCGTTGGTTGGCAATTTGCTCGTATAACTCAATCTGAATCGAAAAGCAGACTGCATTGTTGGCTGGTATTTGCACCAGTTTATTTCTGGTTGCTCCTGTGGAATATCATTTTCTATGTCGCGCCAGCGAATATTGCGTTGCTGGAGAATATGCGCAGTTTCTTTCTGACAGTTGTCTGGCTCCCACTGAATTTTTCGCCATTTTGGTCTCAACCGTGGATTGACTTTGTCGGTCCAATAAGCGCACAGCTTGGTTTTGCGTTGGGATATTATTGCCAGTGGCGTAGCAAAAATAGAAGCCAGATACGGAAGTGGAGTGAGTGGGGAACGTGCCTGAGTTTTGTTACGTTGGGTATGATGGCGTGGGCTTTGCGGTAATTCCCTGACTCAAAAAGTAGGTCAGATTGTTGACAAAGTGCGCTTTGTTCATGCCAGATGCGACGTGAACGTCTTATTGGCCTACAAGACCATGCAAATTCAATATATTGCATAAGCCACGTAGGCCTGATAAGCGTAGCGCATCAGGCAGTTTTTTGTTTATCATCAGTCTCAGGTCAGATTGAAATCTGACCTGGCCACATTACGTTAATTTACGACGCCAGCGACAACCTCTGCTGCGTATATTCCCCTAGCCACTGACTCACACGGGATTGTTGCTGCGCATTCAGCCACATGCCTTGTTTTGTGCGACGCCACAGGGCATCGTCGGCGCGGCGGACCCATTCGTGGTCGACCAGATATTTCAGCTCTGCTTCGTAAAACTCATGCCCGAAATCCTCCCCAAGATCGCCTATCGCCCCCGCATTGCCGAGCAGCAGCTCGCTGTTGCTGCCGTAAGTGCGCGCGTAGTGACGTGCCAGCGATTCAGTCAGGAACGGGTAACGGCGGCGCAGGCGGGCGGCATAATCGTCGCGATCGCCTTCAATGGCACCACCCGGCAGCACGCTCTCTTTCGTCCACGCCGGGCCAATGCCCTGATAATACGGCGTCAGTTTTTCCAGCGCGTGTTCCGCCAGTTTGCGGTAGGTGGTCAGCTTACCGCCGAATACCGATAACAGCGGAGCTTTGCCGTTTTCATCATGGATATCAAGGGTGTAATCACGGGTAATGGCCTGCGGCGAATCAGATTCATCATCACACAGCGGACGCACACCGGAGTAGGTCCAGACGATATCGTCCCGGCTTAACTGCTTTTTAAAGTGCGTGTTATACACTTTCAGCAGGTAATTGATTTCACTCTCTTCAATCTTCACCGCTTTCGGATCGCCTTTATACTCCACATCGGTGGTACCGATAATGGAAAACTCGTCCATCCACGGGATCACGAACACAATACGCTTATCTTCGTTTTGCAGAATGTAGGCCTGCTTTTGGGTATGCACGCGCGGCACCACAATATGGCTGCCTTTGATCAGGCGAATGCCATAAGGCGAAGGCAGATGCATCCCGTCGTCGAAGAACTGTTTCACCCACGGGCCGGTGGCGTTCACCAGACCGCGTGCCTGCCAGCTGTATTTTTTACCGGTATCAATATCTTCTGCTTCTACAATCCACAGGCCGTTTTCGCGGCGAGCAGAAGTGGCACGAGTCCGGGTAAGCACTTCACCGCCTTTACGCACCACCATCTGGGCGTTGGCGAGTACCAGACGGGCGTCGTCTACCCAACAGTCGGAATATTCGAATCCGCGCTTAATTTCCGGTTTTAACACTGAATTTGCGCCAAAACGCAAACCGGTTGATCCCGGCAGGCTGGTGCGTTTACCCAGATGATCGTACATAAACAGACCAATGCGAATCATCCACGCCGGGCGCAGATGCGGACGATGCGGCAGGCGAAAACGCATCGGGAAGGCGATATGCGGAGCCATTTTCAGTAGCACTTCACGTTCAGCCAGCGCCTCGCTGACCAGGCGGAATTCATAGTGCTCAAGGTAGCGCAGGCCACCGTGAATGAGTTTTGAACTGGCGGAAGAGGTCGCACAAGCGAGATCCTGCGCCTCCAGCATCAGCACGGATAAACCGCGTCCAGCGGCGTCTGCCGCGATACCAGCACCATTGATGCCGCCACCTATCACAATCAGATCTTTGGTTTCCATGCTGCCCTCATTCACTTTCGTTAAAGCTCATAAATGTTCGTTATCGAACATATTAGCAAAGAATCGCGCTTTGGGTAACATTGAAAAAACATTTTAGAGTGATATGTATAACATTATGGCGTTTATCTGCCGCTTCGACGTAAACTGTGCGGTAAATTTGCCCACTTGTTTGTAAAGAAAGAGAGACGCATGGATCAGTTCGAATGTATTAACGTTGCCGACGCGCACCAGAAGTTGCAGGAAAAAGAGGCGGTGCTGGTCGATATTCGCGATCCACAGAGTTTCGCTATGGGGCATGCGGTGCAGGCTTTCCATTTAACCAACGACACGCTGGGCGCGTTTATGCGTGATAACGACTTTGACACTCCGGTGATGGTGATGTGTTACCACGGTAATAGCAGCAAAGGCGCGGCGCAGTATCTGCTGCAACAGGGCTACGATGTGGTCTATAGCATTGATGGCGGCTTTGAAGCCTGGCAACGTCAGTTTCCCGCAGAGGTGGCGTACGGCGCGTAACGCTTTATACTGTCCCCTTTTGTGTGGAATAAGCGACAGCAACGATGTTGATGATTACCTCTTTTGCTAACCCCCGCGTGGCGCAGGCGTTTGTTGATTACATGGCGACGCAGGGTGTTATCCTCACGATTCAACAACATAACCAAAGCGATGTCTGGCTGGCGGATGAGTCCCAGGCCGAACGCGTGCGGGTGGAGCTGGCGCGTTTTCTCGAAAACCCGGCAGATCCGCGTTATCTGGCGGCGAGCTGGCAGGCAGGCCATACCGGCAGTGGCCTGCATTATCGCCGTTATCCCTTCTTTGCTGCCTTGCGTGAACGCGCAGGTCCGGTGACCTGGGTGATGATGATCGCCTGCGTGGTGGTGTTTATCGCCATGCAAATTCTCGGTGATCAGGAAGTGATGTTATGGCTGGCCTGGCCATTCGATCCGACACTGAAATTTGAGTTCTGGCGTTACTTCACTCATGCATTAATGCACTTCTCGCTGATGCATATCCTCTTTAACCTGCTCTGGTGGTGGTATCTCGGCGGCGCGGTGGAAAAACGTCTCGGTAGCGGTAAGCTAATTGTCATTACTCTGATTAGCGCCCTGTTAAGCGGCTATGTGCAGCAAAAATTCAGCGGGCCGTGGTTTGGCGGGCTTTCTGGCGTGGTGTATGCACTGATGGGGTACGTCTGGCTACGCGGCGAACGCGATCCGCAAAGTGGCATTTACCTGCAACGTGGGTTAATCATCTTTGCACTGATCTGGATTGTCGCCGGATGGTTTGATTTGTTTGGGATGTCGATGGCGAACGGAGCACACATCGCCGGGTTAGCCGTGGGTTTAGCGATGGCTTTTGTTGATTCGCTTAATGCGCGAAAACGAAAATAATTCCAGGGATTTATAAATGAAACAAACACAACGTCACAACGGTATTATTGAACTGGTTAAACAGCAGGGTTATGTCAGCACCGAAGAACTGGTGGAACACTTCTCTGTCAGTCCGCAGACTATTCGTCGTGACCTCAACGAGCTGGCGGAGCAAAACCTGATCCTGCGTCACCATGGCGGCGCGGCACTGCCTTCCAGTTCGGTTAACACGCCGTGGCACGATCGTAAGGCCACCCAGACCGAAGAAAAAGAGCGTATTGCCCGCAAAGTGGCGGAGCAAATTCCTAACGGCTCGACGCTATTTATTGATATCGGCACCACGCCGGAAGCGGTGGCGCACGCGCTGCTTAATCACAGCAATTTGCGCATTGTGACCAACAATCTCAACGTCGCTAACACGCTGATGGTAAAAGAAGATTTTCGCATCATTCTTGCAGGTGGCGAATTACGCAGCCGCGATGGTGGGATCATTGGCGAAGCGACGCTCGATTTTATCTCCCAGTTCCGCCTTGATTTCGGGATTCTGGGGATCAGCGGCATCGATAGCGACGGCTCGCTGCTGGAGTTCGATTACCACGAAGTTCGCACCAAACGCGCTATTATTGAGAACTCGCGCCACGTTATGCTGGTTGTCGATCACTCGAAATTTGGCCGTAATGCGATGGTCAATATGGGCAGCATCAGCATGGTCGATGCCGTCTACACCGACGCCCCGCCACCAGCGAGCGTGATGCAGGTGCTGACAGACCATCATATTCAGCTGGAGCTGTGCTGATCCTGCACGGCTTCCCACGTCAGACCAAAACGCGCCAGGTATTTGCGTAGCCGATCCGCGTCGTTGACGCTGGCTTTGCCCTGGCGCGAAACATCAAAGAGTTCACGCCCGGCAGCGGAAAGCGATTTTGCCTGACGGCAGATAGCGATAACGTGTTCCAGTTGCAGCCGATCAAAGAGGTCGATGTTTTCCGCTTCAGCGCCCAGTAGCTGCTTAAGCGCAGAAGAGCGGCTATCCTGCCAGTTGTAGCGTAGACGGTTTATCTCATCTTCTACGGTTTCAAGGGTGATACGCCCACTATCGGCAAACGTCGCCATGCGTGTGACGCTGGCAGAAAGCTCGCGAAAGTTACCGCGCCATGTTGCCTGGGGAGATGTCGCAAAGGCCAGCCAGGCGCGCCTCGCTTCGGTGTTAAAACGTACGCTGTCGCCGGTGAGTGAGGCGTGGCGCTCCACTTCATAATCCAGGTTCGGTTCAATATCTTCCTGGCGCTGGCGTAGACCCGGCAGGGTGAAGGTCCAGAGATTGATCCGCGCGTACAGGTCTTCGCGAAATTTGCCTTCGGCAACCAGCTGACGCAAATCGCGCACCGTTCCGGCGATCAGCTGAAAATCACTGCTCACCTGGCGATCGCTACCAAACGGGTAAAAGGTTTTCTCTTCAATGGCTTTTAGCAACATTGCCTGTTCGTCTGCGCCCAGTTCGCCAATCTCATCAAGAAACAACATGCCGCCGTTGGCGCTGCGTAATAACCCTTCACGAGATTCCCGCGCCCCGGTAAACGCGCCTTTCACATGACCAAACAGCGCGGACATGGCGGTATCGCCACGCAGAGTGGCGCAGTTCACTTCCACAAACTCGCCGCTAAACTGATGCCGCGCCTGTTTTAACTCGAAGATGCGTCGTGCCAGAAATGACTTACCCGCACCGGTCGGGCCGTTAAGTAGGATCGGTGCGCGGGATTTGATCGCCACTTTTTCGATCTGCTCAATCATGCGGTTGAAGTGGGCGTTACGCGTGGCAATGCCGGATTTGAGGAAATCGAGGGTTTGCTGGCGTTCTTCGGCAAAGCGGCTGGCAATAGCGTTATAACGGCTTAAATCGAGATCGATAATCGTCACCGCACCAGGGCTGTTGGGCTGTTCTTTTTTACGCGGTGGCGAAGATTGTATTAACCTGGCGGGCAGGTAACGCGCTTCTGCCAGTAGAAACCAGCAAATTTGCGCGACGTGGGTACCGGTGGTGATGTGAATTAAATAGTCTTCTTTATCAGGTTCGAACGCGTAACCACGGGCGAAATCATGCAGGCAGGCGTAAACCTCCTCGAAATCCCACGGATTATGCAGTTCAATCTCAACGCTCACCACTTCTGTTTCTGGCGAAACATTGGCGATATCGCGTTTAAGCGTTTCAAACAGCGAGCGCGAGCGGGCGTCGTGCAACAATTCCAGTCGATTGATGACTAACGATTCTTGCTGGCATAGACAGAGTGACGGACGCCATTTCGACCAGCGCTGACTGCCGCGCCCGGCATAATCCAGTACGGTGCCGACAAAGCCAAAAGCCACTGTTTTACGCATCTTAGATATCCTTATAAAAGACGATATTTCATTATCGGTAAATTGGCTTCGTGGAAAATCTCCGTTTACGGACTGGAAGATTTTATCTATTTAAAAACAATGAATTAAAAAATTAATCTGCTTATTTAATTTTCTGGCACGACGGTTGCAATTATCTGGACAGCAAACAACGAAAAGAGAAAAACAAAATGAATTACGAATTACTGACCACTGAAAATGTCCCGGTAAAAATGTGGACCAAAGGCGTACCGGTAGAAGACGATGCGCGTCAGCAACTTATTAATACGGCGAAGATGCCGTTTATTTTCAAACATATTGCGGTAATGCCTGATGTACATCTGGGTAAAGGTTCCACCATTGGTAGCGTGATCCCAACCAAAGGAGCGATTATTCCGGCGGCGGTGGGGGTAGATATCGGTTGTGGAATGAACGCACTGCGAACTGCGTTAACGGCGGCTGACCTGCCTGAAAACCTGGCGGAGTTGCGTCAGGCGATTGAAGCTGCCGTGCCGCACGGACGTTCCAATAATCGTAGCCGTCGTGATAAAGGCGCATGGGATAATCCGCCTTTTAACGTCGATGCGAAATGGGCTGAGCTTGAAGCCGGTTATCAGTGGTTAACGCAAAAATATCCGCGTTTCCTTAATACCAATAACTATAAACACCTGGGAACACTGGGAACGGGAAACCACTTTATTGAAATCTGTCTTGATGAGTCGGACCAGGTGTGGATTATGCTGCACTCCGGTTCACGCGGAATTGGTAATGCCATCGGGACTTACTTTATCGATCTGGCGCAAAAAGAGATGCAGGAAACGCTTGAAACGTTGCCATCGCGTGACCTGGCGTACTTTATGGAAGGTACGGAATATTTTGACGATTACCTGAAAGCGGTGGTCTGGGCGCAGCTTTTTGCCAGCCTTAACCGCGATGCGATGATGGAAAACGTGGTAACGGCGTTGCAGAGCGTTACGCAGAAAACGGTAAGACAGCCACAAACGCTGGCGATGGAAGAGATCAACTGTCACCACAACTATGTGCAAAAAGAACAGCACTTTGGCGAAGAGATCTATGTGACGCGTAAAGGCGCGGTGTCTGCGCGTGCTGGTCAATATGGAATTATTCCCGGTTCGATGGGGGCGAAAAGCTTTATTGTCCGTGGGCTGGGAAATGAAGAGTCGTTCTGTTCGTGCAGCCACGGTGCGGGGCGGGTAATGAGCCGTACTAAAGCGAAAAAACTGTTCAGCGTGGAAGATCAAATTCGTGCCACCGCGCATGTGGAATGCCGTAAAGATGCCGAAGTGATCGACGAAATCCCGATGGCGTATAAAGATATCGACGCGGTGATGGCGGCACAAAGCGATCTGGTGGAAGTTATCTACACCCTGCGTCAGGTGGTGTGTGTAAAAGGATAAATGATGAAAAGGATGATTGCGCTGGATGGCGCACAGGGCGAAGGCGGCGGGCAGATCCTGCGCTCGGCGCTGAGTCTGTCGATGATAACCGGCCAGCCATTTACCATCACCGGCATTCGCGCCGGGCGGGCGAAACCGGGGCTGTTGCGCCAGCATCTGACGGCTGTAAAGGCGGCGACGGAAATTTGCGGAGCAACGGTGGAGGGCGCGGAGCTGGGGTCGCAGCGTCTGGTCTTCCGGCCCGGTACCGTGCGCGGTGGCGACTACCGCTTTGCTATTGGTAGCGCCGGAAGTTGCACGCTGGTACTACAAACGGTACTGCCCGCGCTGTGGTTTGCCGATGGTCCTTCTCGTGTTGAAGTGAGCGGAGGTACCGATAACCCGTCGGCCCCGCCTGCAGATTTTATCCGCCGGGTGCTGGAGCCGCTGCTGGCAAAAATAGGAATTCATCAGCAAACCACGCTGTTACGTCACGGTTTTTATCCTGCCGGAGGCGGCGTGGTGGCGACGGAAGTCTCGCCCGTGGCATCGTTTAACACCTTGCAACTTGGCGAGCGCGGGAACATTGTGCAGATACGTGGAGAGGTGCTACTGGCTGGTGTGCCACGCCATGTCGCTGAGCGTGAAATCGCTACGATGGCGGGTAGTTTTTCCCTGCATGAGCAGAATATTCATAACCTGCCGCGCGACCAGGGGCCGGGTAATACCGTCTCGCTGGAAGTTGAAAGTGAAAATATCACTGAACGCTTTTTTGTCGTCGGTGAAAAGCGCGTCAGTGCCGAAGTGGTGGCTGCGCAGTTAGTGCAAGAGGTGAAACGTTACCTGGCGAGCCCGGCGGCGGTGGGGGAATATCTCGCCGACCAGTTGGTGCTACCGATGGCGCTGGCGGGCGCGGGAGAATTTACGGTCGCCCATCCCTCATGCCATCTGCTGACCAATATCGCGGTGGTGGAGCGTTTCTTGCCAGTGCGGTTTAGTCTGGTGGAGGCGGATGGCGTAACGCGGGTGAGCATTGAATGATATAAAGATGTAAGCCGGATCCGACGTATTATCCGGCTAAACTCACACCCCATATCCCATCATCTTCAGCAGTTTCTGCGCGTGTTGTACCGCGGCCTGACGGTGGGCGACACCGAGTTTTTGGTACAGATTGCGGATATGCGTTTTGATGGTGGTTGCCGCCACTTCCAGCTCGCCTGCAATTTGTTCATTGCTGTAACCGGAGTAAATCAGCCCCAAAACCTGCCATTCGCGTTGGGTCAGCGGGCTGGTACGGATCAATTCTGGTACTTCCGGATGATTTAGCAGACGTTCAACGAAATTCTCATCAAAATGGGCGAATTTATGCCGATGATGTTGATTTATTTCCCGCAGAATACGCTGTGCACGATGCTGTTCCAGCTCAGGCAACGTATTGAGTTGAATCAGTTGGCGTAACTGTTGCGCCATCGCTTCGCCTTCGATGACAAAGTGACTGATAAATCCGGTGCGATTCGCCAGTTTTAATGCCTCCAGCAACACGCGCTGGGCATCATTTTTGCGACCGGCCTGCCAGTATAGTTGATTAAGCAGCAACAGGTTACGGTTGAGATCGCTCATTAACCGCAGACTGCGGGCGTTTTCATTGAGTTCTTCAAGAACAATTTCTGCCGGTTCAAACTCGCCCAGCAATATTTGTGCACGGGCGATGTTGCGCCATTGACCTTGCAGGAAGTGGTTATTCGCAAACTCCGGTTTGGCTGTGTGACGCAACCAGTTGGCGGCGGCAGCTTTGTCGCCGGTCATTTGCCAGTAAATGACCCGGACTTTGTTGGCGTTAGAGATCCAGTCGCTGTGATATTTGCCATTTCCCAGCAGGTTTTCCAGACGATTCAGTTGGCTACGGGCGTTATCCAAATCACCTCGGGCCAGCGAGCATTGAATCAACATTGCCAGGCACTGGAGCTGTTGCTGTGGCTGATAAGACGACAAAACTTCAATCCCGCTGCGTGCCGATGCTTCGGCTTCGTCCAGCCGTGCCCAGGCCCATAACAGTTGTGCTCGGATACGTACCAGAAATTCATGCATTGGCAGCTGTTCCAGATGCTGCTCGTTGATCAGCTGGAATGCTTTTTCCTGCGTTTCCCACGCGGTTTGCAGGAAACCCTGAGCAAACAGAATTTCGCTTTGCTGGATTAAACTCCACAAAGCGTAGTGCCAGACATCGTGCTGGCGTTCCATCTGTTCGGTTTGCTGCATTAACGCCAGTGAGCGGGTCAGTTCCCCTTTGCAGTGCAATACTTCACCCAACACCGAAGTTGCTACAATGCGGCTGTAGAACCAGCCGGGAGGCAGTTCTTCCAGTGCCAGTTTTGCCAGCCGTTCAGCTTCATCCGGGTTACCATCGTTAATCGCCACCTGGGCGCGCAGAGCATTAAATTCTGCGTGCATGGTGCCTTCTCTGATGTCTTTGATTTCATGTTCAGCACGAGCCAGCAGGGTGTTTACTTCGCCGTAGCGATGCTGGCTTTGCATCAGCCACGCTTGTAATAACACCAACTGCGGATTTTCCAGCAAACTCTCCCATGGCAGGGCTTTAAGTGACTCTTCAAGTAGCGAAAGTTCGCTGTGGTTGAACAAACTCCAGGCGTGATTAAGCAGAATATCGCGCAGCATCAGCGCATCGCCTGCCGCCAGCGCATGATGAATCGCTTCGCTGGGGAATCCCTGGGCCATCCAGCTTTCTGCGGCGGCACTGTGGATTTTCGGCAGCTCAGCCGCCAGTTCCCACTGGCAGCGCTGGCGCAGGAAGTTGCCAAACAGCGGGTGATAGCAGAACCACTCGCCGCTATCATCCATCCGCTGCAAAAACAGCCCCTGACGCTCAATCTCTTCGAGGCGCATTTGCCCGTTTTCTTCGCCGGTCACACGAGTGATGAGTGCATCGTTCATTGAGCGCAAAATGGCGCTTTTCAACAGAAAATGGCGCGTTGCGAGATCGACGTTGTTCAAAACCTCATCGACCAGATAATCCGAAAGATGACTGGCATTGATTCCCGCCAGGCGACGTGCCGACTTATGGGCTGAGTGGGTATTCTGCCGGGCGGAGAGGGCAATTAACTGTAGCGCAGTCGCCCAACCGGAAACGTCATCGCAAATCCGACTGCTTTCTGCGGCTTCAATCGGCGATGACAGGCGGCAATCAAAAAACTGCTTCGCTTCCTGGTGGGTAAACGCCAGTTGCTGACTGCCAATTTCCAGCAGTTGGTCGCGAACACGCAGATTGGCAATGCCCAGTTGCGGAAGATTGCGTGACAGCACCACCAGGGTGAGATTTTCTGGTTGATGGCGAATAAAGAAGCGCATTGACTCGTGGATCACCGGATTAGTGATCAGATGGTAGTCATCGATGACCAGATAAAGTGGGCTATGCCATTCCGCCAGCTCAATGAAAAGCTGGGCAAAGAGTGACGTCAGGCTGGCATATTGCCGTTTTTGCGCCATCGTCTCACAAATCGCACAGTGACCGTTGGTTGCCTGTTGCACGGCGGCAATGAAATAGCTGGCGAAACGCTCTTGCTGGTTATCGCCCTCATCCAGCGAGTACCAGCCCAAATCGTTTTTGCCTGCCGCCCATTGAGAAATGAGTGTGGTTTTTCCGTAGCCCGCAGGACTCGTGATCAGCGCCAGCCGGAAGTTGTTCGCGCCGGAAAGTTTAGCCAGCAGGCGCTCACGAACCACGGTATGGTCGAGTCGAACCGGACGACTTAATTTTGACGGAATCAGCATAGTTAATCACTTCACTGTGGAAAATGAGGAAATATTATTTTTTTTTGCGCTTCGTAATTAATGGTTATAAGGTCGGCCAGAAACCCTTCTAATGCAAGCGATGACGTTTTTTTATGTGTCTGAATTTGCACTGTGTCACAATTCCAAATGTTTATTAACAACTCACCTAATAACGACGCTGATGCAGCGTGAATACTGGGTTTTACGGTATTTTCCTCATGTTCATCAGTTTCATTTAAGCAAGGGAGTCTTCTCAATTCCTGATGAAAGAGCCATCTAAAAAGAGGATCTTAATAAACCTATTAAGAATGAGATGGAGCAAACTGGATGTTTTACTTATGAAACTGTTTCACTCCTTTACTTAATTTATAGAGTTACCTTCCGCCTTTTGAAAATACACAACGGCCATTTTTTGCACTTAGATACAGATTTTCTGCGCTGTATGGCATTGATTTGCTGCTAATCCTGTGGATTGCACTAGGTTTAAGTGGTCGAGATCACATTTCCTTGCTCATCCCCGCAACTCCTCCCTGCCTAATCCCCCGCAGGATGAGGAAGGTCAACATCGAGCCTGGCAAACTAGCGATAACGTTGTGTTGAAAATCTAAGAAAAGTGGAACTCCTATGTCACAACCTATTTTTAACGATAAGCAATTTCAGGAAGCGCTTTCACGTCAGTGGCAGCGTTATGGCTTAAATTCTGCGGCTGAAATGACCCCTCGCCAGTGGTGGCTGGCAGTGAGTGAAGCCCTGGCGGAAATGCTACGTGCCCAGCCATTCGCTAAACCGGTGGCCAATCAGCGACATGTTAACTACATCTCAATGGAGTTTTTGATTGGTCGCCTGACGGGCAACAACCTGTTGAATCTCGGCTGGTATCAGGATGTACAGGATTCGTTGAAGGCTTATGACATCAACCTGACTGACCTGCTGGAAGAAGAGATCGACCCGGCGCTGGGTAACGGTGGTCTGGGACGTCTGGCTGCGTGCTTCCTCGACTCAATGGCAACTGTCGGTCAGTCTGCGACGGGTTATGGTCTTAACTATCAATATGGCTTGTTCCGCCAGTCTTTTGTCGATGGCAAACAGGTTGAAGCGCCGGATGACTGGCATCGCGGTAACTACCCGTGGTTCCGCCACAACGAAGCACTGGATGTGCAGGTAGGAATTGGCGGTAAAGTGACGAAAGACGGACGCTGGGAGCCGGAATTTACCATTACCGGTCAAGCGTGGGATCTTCCCGTTGTCGGTTATCGTAATGGCGTGGCGCAGCCGCTGCGTCTGTGGCAGGCGACGCATGCGCATCCGTTTGATCTGACAAAATTTAACGACGGTGATTTCCTGCGTGCCGAACAACAGGGCATCAACGCGGAAAAACTGACCAAAGTTCTCTATCCAAACGACAACCATACTGCCGGTAAAAAGCTGCGCCTGATGCAGCAATACTTCCAGTGTGCTTGTTCGGTAGCGGATATTCTGCGTCGCCATCATTTGGCGGGGCGTAAACTGCACGAGCTGGCAGATTACGAAGTTATTCAACTGAACGATACCCACCCGACTATTGCCATTCCAGAGCTGCTGCGCGTGCTGATTGATGAGCATCAGATGAGCTGGGATGACGCCTGGGCCATCACCAGCAAAACTTTTGCTTACACCAACCATACCCTGATGCCAGAAGCGCTGGAACGCTGGGATGTGAAGCTAGTGAAAGGCTTACTGCCGCGCCACATGCAGATTATTAACGAAATCAATACTCGCTTTAAAACTCTGGTGGAGAAAACCTGGCCGGGCGATGACAAAGTGTGGGCCAAACTGGCGGTGGTGCACGACAAACAGGTGCATATGGCGAACCTGTGTGTAGTTGGCGGTTTCGCGGTGAACGGTGTAGCGGCGCTGCATTCAGATCTGGTGGTGAAAGATCTGTTCCCGGAATATCACCAGCTGTGGCCGAACAAATTCCATAACGTCACCAATGGTATTACCCCTCGTCGCTGGATCAAACAGTGCAACCCGGCACTTGCGGCTCTGTTGGATAAATCACTGGAAAAAGAGTGGGCTAACGATCTCGATCAACTGATCAATCTGGAAAAATTCGCTGATGATGCGAAATTCCGCCAGCAATATCGCGAGATCAAGCAGGCGAATAAAGTCCGTCTGGCGGAGTTTGTGAAAGTTCGTACCGGTATTGAAATCAATCCTCAGGCGATTTTCGATATTCAGATCAAACGACTGCACGAGTACAAACGCCAACACCTGAATTTGCTGCATATTCTGGCGTTGTATAAAGAAATTCGTGAAAACCCGCAGGCTGACCGCGTACCGCGCGTCTTCCTCTTCGGCGCGAAAGCCGCACCGGGCTACTACCTGGCGAAGAATATTATCTTTGCGATCAACAAAGTGGCTGATGTGATCAACAACGATCCACAGGTTGGCGATAAGTTGAAGGTGGTGTTCCTGCCGGATTATTGCGTTTCGGCGGCGGAAAAACTGATCCCGGCGGCGGATATCTCCGAACAAATTTCGACTGCAGGTAAAGAAGCTTCCGGTACCGGCAATATGAAACTGGCGCTCAATGGTGCGCTTACTGTCGGTACGCTGGATGGTGCTAACGTCGAAATCGCCGAAAAAGTTGGTGAAGAAAATATCTTTATTTTTGGTCATACCGTGGAACAAGTGAAGGCAATTCTGGCCAAAGGCTACGACCCGGTGAAATGGCGGAAGAAAGATAAGGTGCTGGATGCAGTATTGAAAGAGCTGGAAAGCGGTAAATACAGCGACGGCGATAAGCATGCCTTCGACCAGATGCTGCACAGTATCGGCAAACAGGGCGGCGATCCGTATCTGGTAATGGCGGATTTCGCAGCCTATGTAGAGGCACAAAAGCAGGTGGATGTGCTGTACCGCGACCAGGAGGCCTGGACTCGCGCGGCGATCCTCAATACCGCCCGCTGCGGTATGTTTAGCTCGGATCGCTCTATTCGCGATTATCAGGCTCGTATCTGGCAGGCAAAACGCTAAGGAAGCTCGATGGAAAGCAAACGTCTGGATAATGCCGCGCTGGCGGCGGGGATCAGCCCCAATTACATCAATGCCCACGGTAAACCGCAGTCGATTAGCGCCGAAACCAAACGGCGTTTGCTTGACGCGATGCATCAACGTATCGCCACGAAAGTGGCGGTAACGCCAGTCCCGAATGTCATGGTCTATACCAGCGGCAAAAAAATGCCGATGGCGGTGGAGGGCAGCGGCGAATATAGCTGGCTGCTGACCACCGAAGAAGGAACGCAGTACAAAGGCCATGTAACGGGGGGCAAAGCGTTCAATTTACCGACGAAGTTGCCGGAAGGTTATCACACGTTGACACTCACCCAGGACGACCAGCGCGCGCATTGTCGGGTGATTGTCGCCCCGAAACGCTGTTACGAACCGCAGGCGTTGCTGAATAAACAAAAGCTGTGGGGCGCCTGCGTCCAGCTTTATACGCTGCGATCGGAAAAAAACTGGGGTATTGGGGATTTTGGCGATCTCAAAGTGATGCTGGTGGATGTGGCAAAACGTGGCGGGGCTTTCATCGGTCTGAACCCGATTCATGCGCTCTATCCGGCAAATCCGGAAAGTGCCAGTCCGTATAGCCCGTCTTCTCGTCGCTGGCTAAATGTGGTTTATATCGACGTTAACGCCGTCGAAGATTTCCATCTTAGCGAAGAGGCTCAGACCTGGTGGCAGTTACCGACCACGCAACAGACGCTGCAACAGGCACGGGATGCCGACTGGGTCGATTACTCCACCGTCACTGCGCTGAAAATGACAGCATTGCGGATGGCGTGGAAAGGTTTTGCGCAACGTGATGATGAGCAGATGGCCGCGTTTCGCCAGTTTGTTGCAGAGCAGGGCGACAGCCTGTTCTGGCAGGCGGCGTTTGACGCGTTACATGCCCAGCAAGTGAAAGAAGACGAAATGCGCTGGGGCTGGCCTGCATGGCCAAAGATGTATCAGAGCGTGGATTCACCAGAAGTGCGTCAGTTCTGCGAAGAACATCGTGATGACGTCGATTTTTATCTCTGGTTGCAGTGGCTGGCTTACAGCCAGTTTGCCGCCTGCTGGGAGATAAGCCAGGGCCATGAAATGCCGATTGGCTTGTACCGTGATCTGGCGGTTGGCGTAGCAGAGGGTGGAGCAGAAACCTGGTGCGACCGGGAGTTGTATTGCCTGAAAGCGTCGGTGGGCGCACCGCCGGATATCCTCGGCCCGCTGGGGCAGAACTGGGGATTGCCGCCGATGGATCCGCATATCATCACCGCGCGTGCCTATGAACCGTTTATCGAGCTGTTGCGTGCCAATATGCAAAACTGCGGCGCGTTGCGAATTGACCATGTGATGTCGATGCTGCGTTTGTGGTGGATACCGTATGGCGAGACGGCAGATCAGGGCGCGTATGTTCACTATCCGGTAGATGATCTGCTCTCGATTCTGGCACTCGAAAGTAAGCGCCATCGCTGCATGGTGATTGGTGAAGACCTCGGCACTGTACCGGTAGAGATTGTCGGTAAACTGCGCAGCAGCGGTGTGTACTCCTACAAAGTGCTCTATTTCGAAAGCGACCACGAGAAGACATTCCGCGCGCCGAAAGCGTATCCGGAGCAGTCGATGGCGGTTGCGGCGACACACGACCTGCCTACACTGCGTGGCTACTGGGAGAGCGGGGATTTAACACTGGGCAAAACGCTGGGGCTGTACCCGGATGAAGACGTGCTGCAAGGTTTGTATGAAGATCGCGAACTGGCGAAGCAAGGGCTGCTGGATGCGCTGCATAAATATGGCTGTCTGCCAAAACGTGCCGGGCATAAGGCATCGTTGATGTCGATGACGCCGACGCTGAATCGTGGTTTGCAACGTTATATCGCTGACAGCAACAGCGCCCTGTTAGGGCTACAGCCAGAAGACTGGCTGGATATGGCGGACCCGGTGAATATCCCCGGCACCAGTTACCAGTATAAAAACTGGCGACGTAAGCTTTCTGCAACGCTTGAGACGATGTTTGCCGATGATGGCGTGAACAAGTTGATTAAGGATCTGGACAAGCGGCGCAGGGCGGTAGGGAAGAAGAAATAGAGTGCGATTGATGCCGGATGCGATGCATCCGGCAGTCAGTGTTATCAAATCACCATATTCAGCAGCAGACAGCCTACCAGACCGCACACCGAGATAATGGTTTCCAGCATCGACCAGGACTTGATGGTCTCGCCGATAGTCAGGTTAAAGTACTCTTTGAACAGCCAGAAGCCCGGATCGTTCACGTGAGAGAAAATCACACTACCGGAACCAACCGCAATAACCATCAGTTCCGGGCTAACGCCTGTCGTTGCAATCAGTGGTGCCGCGATACCCCCCGCAGTGATTGCCGCAACGGTTGCGGAACCCAGCGCGATACGCAGTACGGCAGCAATCGACCAGGCCATCAGCAGCGGAGAAATGTTGGTTTCGTGCATCATGGAAGCAATGTATTTGTCTACGCCGCTGTCTACCAGCACCTGCTTGAACGCACCGCCACCACCGATGATCAACAGCATCATCGCGATGATTTTGATGGAAGAAACCAGCGTGTCGTTAATCTGATCCATTGAACGACCACGGTTCAGACCAAAGGTGAACATCGCAATCAGCACGGCAATCAGCGTTGCCATTACCGGGTCACCGAGGAACTCCGCCACCGGCAGGAAAGCGTGACCTTTCGGCAGGATCATTTCGGCAATTGCACGCATCGCCATCAGCACAACCGGCACCAGAGAAGTCCAGACGCTGACGCCAAAGCTTGGCATCTCTTCTTCGCTGAAGGTTTTCGCGCTGTACAGACCTTCCGGGATTGGCTTATCGATACCTTTCAGCACGCGAGCGTAAACCGGACCCGCGAGAATAACGGTCGGGATTGCCAGAATAGTCCCGTACAGCAGGGTTTTACCCATATCGGCATTGAAAATGGTGGCAATCGCAGTTGGGCCCGGATGTGGCGGCAGGAAGCCGTGGGTCACAGACAGCGCAGCCGCCATTGGTACACCAACATACAGCAGCGGAATATTCGCGGAAGCCGCGATGGTAAACACCAGCGGCAGCATTAGCACGAAGCCCACTTCATAGAACAGGGCAAAACCGACAGTAAAACCGGTTAACACTACCGCCCATTGGATGTGTTTTTTACCAAATTTGGCAATCAGCGTGGTGGCGATACGTTGTGCACCACCGCAGTCTGCCAGCATTTTGCCCAGCATCGCGCCAAAACCCATGATCAGGGCAAGGCTACCGAGCGTCCCGCCGACACCAGCTTTGATGGAGCCAATAACTTTATCCAGCGGCATTCCCTGCATTAATCCAACAGCAAGCGCCACGAGGACGAGAGCGATGAATCCGTTCATTTTGAAGCGGATCATCAGGAGCAACAACAAGATTACACCGATAGCAACAATGACTAATGGCATGATTTACCTGGCCTTTCATTTGTTATGGGTAACGTCAATTTTCTGACGACAAACTCTAATTATCCCAATCGGGAACAGAGATATTGCGGCACCACGACTGATACCCACTAAAACTAATTATTGTAGTCAGATGTCAGGAGTATGTTTGGTACCCGCGTGAATGATACGGGTAACATCTGGCGTTTGAGAATCACCAGAGCGGGGTAAATTTAAATTATGAGAGGTTGGTCATATTATCGCGGGGAAACGTAGGGACTGGATTTGCCGAGGCAATGTAGCGCCAACGCCTGGCAGACGGCCCGATAAGACGCTTTAGCGTCGCATCGGGCAATCTATAAAAGAGAGGATAACTTAGTAGTAAGAGTGTTCGCCGCGCTGGTGTTCGGTGAGATCGCGTACACCTTTCAGCTCCGGGAATTCGTTCAGCAGCTGCTTTTCGATCCCTTCTTTCAGCGTCACATCGACCATTGAACAACCGTTACAACCGCCGCCAAATTGCAGAATGGCGTAACCGTCTTCGGTGATTTCCATCAGCGAAACGCGACCACCGTGACCGGCAAGCTGTGGGTTGATCTGCGACTGCAGCATATACTCCACGCGCTCCATCAGCGGCGCATCGTCAGCTACTTTGCGCATTTTGGCGTTTGGGGCTTTCAGCGTCAGCTGAGAACCCAACTGGTCAGTAACAAAGTCGATCTCTGCATCTTCCAGGTAAGGCGCGCTTAACTCATCAACATACGCGGTCAGCAGGTCAAATTTCAGGGCAGTGTCGGTGGCTTCCACAGCGTCCGGCGGACAATAAGAAACACCACATTCAGCGTTAGGCGTGCCAGGGTTAATCACAAATACGCGGATTTGTGTCCCTTCTTCCTGATTTGCCAGCAGTTTGGCAAAGTGCGCTTGTGCAGCATCGGAAATACGGATCATAGTAATGGCCTAATAGTTGACTATTTTAGTTGGTTATAATACGCCCATCATCGAGGCTCTACAAGGTTCGACAAAGGCACCAGACCTGGACAGTCGCCGCACCATTGCGTAAAAGCAACTGCGCAATCTCTGCGACGGTACTTCCGGTGGTAACGACATCATCCACTATCACCATATGGCGACCTTGCACAGGCAATTCAAGGCGAAAGGCATTTTTCAGGTTGCGTTTGCGCAGCCGGGCGCTAAGAAAATGCTGGGTCGCAGTGGCCCGTGTACGTGTGACGGCTTCGCTATCCCATTGGCAGTGCAACCAGCGTGATAACGGCTGACACAGCAAATCGCTCTGATTAAATCCCCGACGCCAGTGACGCCGCTGCCATAACGGCACGCTGATGATGCGGTCCGGCAATTGCAAACCGGTGGCGCGACGAGCGTGTAAGACTTCCAATAGTAACAGACGTGACAGGGCGCTGGCGATTTCGCAACGCCGGGAAAACTTAAGCTGGTGGATGAGCGGACTTAACGGCGGTGCATAGTCGGCAACCGTGACCAGTCTTTGCCACGGCGGTGGTTTTTGCAGGCAGCGACCACAGGGAAGATGGGAGTGTGTTGCGGGTAATCCACATTGTGGGCATAACGTTTTATCTGTACGGGTGGCGCGAGAGCATACCGAACAAATCCCCCAATGACCTAACGCCAGGGGCATTCGGCATAGCCAGCATAATCCCGGTACTGTTAGCATATGTTCATCCTTGTAAGTAAAAAGAGAACAATAGCGGATGAATAACATCTGGTGGCAGACCAAAGGTCAGGGGAATGTTCATCTTGTGCTGCTGCACGGATGGGGACTGAATGCCGAAGTGTGGCGTTGCATTGATGAGGAACTTAGCTCGCATTTTACGCTGCATCTCGTTGATCTGCCCGGCTTCGGGCGCAGCCAGGGATTTGGTGCGATGTCACTTGCTGATATGGCTGAAGTCGTGCTGCGACAAGCGCCGGACAAAGCTATCTGGTTAGGCTGGAGTTTGGGCGGACTGGTGGCAAGCCAGATTGCGTTAACCCATCCCGAGCGGGTTCAGGCGCTGGTCACCGTGGCGTCGTCGCCATGTTTTAGTGCTCGTGACGATTGGCCGGGGATCAAACCGGACGTGCTGGCAGGTTTCCAGCAGCAACTCAGTGAAGATTTTCAGCGCACGGTAGAACGGTTCCTTGCGTTACAAACCATGGGTACAGAAACGGCACGCCAGGATGCGCGAGCGCTGAAGAAAACCGTTCTGGCGCTGCCGATGCCGAAGGTTGACGTGCTCAATGGTGGGCTGGAAATACTGAAAACGGTCGATCTCCGCCAGCCGCTGCAAAACGTGTCCATGCCGTTTTTGCGATTGTATGGCTATCTCGATGGTCTGGTGCCGCGCAAAGTGGTGCCGATGCTGGATAAACTCTGGCCACACAGCGAGTCGTACATCTTCGCCAAAGCGGCCCATGCGCCGTTTATTTCTCATCCGGACGAGTTTTGTCACCTGCTGGTGGCGTTGAAGCAGAGGGTGTAGACAGCTGTTGAAATGGCGAGACAGAACTTTACTGGCTCGCCGCAGCCAACTCCTCTTCTGACACCCCGGTAAAACGCATGATGTCCGCAAGAGGGACTCCGGATTCAAGCATTATTTTTGCTATATGCAAGGCTTTGGATTGTTCCCCCTCTTGCCGCAATCTTTCCGCAATAGTCATTAAACTCTCCTTGTGTTTCGGTGAACGTTCGGCCACACCATCGATAAAATCATTAAAACGTACTGCATCGCCAGTTTGCAGTATGTAATTAAACAGCCCTTTGATTTGTCTGTCATTAGCGTATCCACTACTTAATAAGCAGGCCATTTGCTCTACCAGTCCCATCAGATCGCGTTGACGAATATGTTTTTGAATTAACTCCAGCAGCGCCATGCGTCGGTGCTGCATGATTTCATCATCAGGCATGACAGTGACATCAATCAGCGGGAATGCAGAGGCATAAAGCTGTCTGGCCAGTTTGGGATCGGCGAAACAATCCAGCCAACACAGTGAATAGGGATATGGGCTTTCAATGCCGTGGTAAAACAACAATGGCACCACCATCGGCAACGTTTTGTATCCGGCATCCAGGTGATTTTGCATTGCGGCAATGGCGTAACGCATCATGCGAAATGCGATCAGTTTGTTTGAGGTGCTTTGATGTTCAATCAGACAATAGATATATCCCGGTCCTTGTTCCGTTTTCACCGACCACAGCACGTCGGAATAGCTTTCACGCAGATCGTCATCAATAAAGCTGCTCGACTCCAGCTTGAGGGTTTTCATATCACAGAGCGCGTGAATAGGTGCCGGTAAATGGAACGCAAGAAAATCGCGTGCCGTGTCCGGTTGGCGTAAAAAGAGTTTGAACAGCGCATCGTGTGGGGTGGAACTCTGCTTTTTGCTCATGGCGTTCCTTCACCTGTTGTTTGAATGCCGCGACTCTACGCGCCACTCCACACCTGTGCATTAGCGAGTTTTCATCCCTGCGAGACGCTTTCAGAGGAACTTACGTTGTACTGCAAGAGTTGCATTATTATGGAAAGCCGCACGCAAAAAAGCCCGGTTGCAAACGCATACCGGGCTTTCAAAACAGGCAGTAAAACAAGGTTAACGTAACGCCCACCACTCACGCAGACAGGCTTTGCCTTCCGGGCAGCTTTTACAACTGCCAGAGAGGCAGCCGTCAGGTTCTTCCTGAATCCGCACGGCTTTGCCCATACTTTCCAGCTGTTGCAGCATGGCGTTAATCATGGGTTGCGGAGTGTTCAATGTCTGGCTTATCTGGGCCGCTTCCATACGGCCCCGTAATGCCAGCAAATCACGCACCTGAATGAGCGAAGCCATTGCTGTATCCTTAGTGGCAATCGCCAGTGGTGCTGGCTGCACAGCAACTGCTTACCGATTTGCGTGTTGCCAGCAGTTCGATATCGACCCGGCTACGCGCGCGACGCAGCAAACCGATAACCACGATGTTAAACAGGATAACCGCCAGAATGCATACCAGGCTGTAGGTTGGATGCTGGCTGTAGCTGGCGACCTGGTAGAACAATGTTGCCAACGAGTAAGCGATATTTAGCCCCCACAGGATGGAGAAGCCCATCCAGCCACGGCTGGATTCACGCGCGATAGCACCCATCACCGAGATACACGGTACATACAGCAGAACGAAAATCAGGTAGCTGTAAGCAGCTGCTGCGCTTCCAAATTTCTGATCCATCACGCCCATCGCTCCGGTACCCATTTCACCGTCGCCTTTGCTCGCTTCAATGGGGTTCATCAGTACGCTAAGACTGAAGGTGTCTTTCAGGCTCTGCCAGGTTTCATCTACCGCGCTGAATAGCTCTTCACCGAGGTTAAATTCCGCCGGATTGAACTCTTCGTCCTGAATATTTTCTGCGGTGTAGAGGGTGTTGAGCGTACCCACCACCACTTCTTTCGCCATTGCGCCTGTAAACAGGCCAACAGTTGCCTGCCAGTTATCTTCATGTACGCCAATCGGCTTGAAGACCGGGGTGATCACCCGGCTGACGGAAGCCAGCGCCGAGTCGTTGATGTTATCGACGATTTTCCCGCTCAGAGAGAAGCTGTTGAAAGCGCTCAGGAAAATGCTGACGATGATAATCACTTTACCAGCACGCAGAACGAAACCTTTCAGACGCTGCCAGGTCTGGATAATCAGGCTTTTAACGTGTGGTACATGGTAGACCGGTAGCTCCATGACAAACGGCGTCGCTTCACCGCGCATGATGGTGTACTTGAGCATCAGGCCAGTCAGCACCGCCATCACAATACCGAGCATATACAGCGAGAAGACCGCCAGCGCACCGTTCTGCCCGAAGAAGGCAGCCGCGAATACGGCGAAGATAGCCAGACGCGCGCCGCAGGACATAAACGGTGCCATCATGATGGTCATCAGACGTTCACGCGGTGCATCAAGCGTACGTGCGCCCATTACCGACGGTACGTTACAACCGAAACCAACGATCAGCGGTACAAAGGATTTCCCGGGCAAGCCCAGCGCCTGCATCAGACGGTCCATCACAAACGCCGCACGCGCCATATAGCCGGAGTCCTCGAGGAAGGAGAGGAACAGGTACATCATGCCGATCTGTGGCACCAGTGGCAGAACGGTGTTAATACCGCCACCCAAGCCCTGGGCGAGGAAGATAGTCAGCCAGTCCGGGAAGTGGAGCGTGTAGCCAATCCACTGAATACCATGCACAAATAGCGCCACGGAGCCGACGTCAAACAACGGCTGTAACGCCCCGCCGATGTTGATAGCTAGCAGGAACATCAGGTACATCACAAAGAGGAAAATCGGCAGACCGAGGAAACGGTTGAGCACGATTTTATCTACCGCAGTGGTGAAACGGCTGGGTTCTGCCGTCAGGGTGTTGCTTACCACATCACAGATGGCAGCAATGCACTGGTAACGCGCATCGGCAATGTGCAGCGCCGGATCGTCCATCTCATTACGCAGACGGGCGAGGGCGGCATCAAGATGCTGCGACGCTTCACCGGCGTAGGCGCGGCTGTAGATATCGCCTTCCAGCATTTGCAGGCCCAGCCAGCGACGTTGTTTCAGCGGGATGTCGGAAGGCATCACTTTTGCCAGTGAATCTGCTTCGTTGAGCAGCGGCTGTGCGTAATGCACCAGTTCCACATTCTCGTTAGCTTTATAGCGATCAATCGCCAGCTTGAGCGCTTCAATACCGCGACCACGAGTTGAAACCAGCGGGATCACCGGGCAGCCAAGACGCGCCGACAGAGCATCAATTTCAATGCGAATATTTTGCTTCTCGGCAATGTCTAGCATGTTCAGCGCCACGATGCAGGGAATGCCGAGTTCCAGCAGTTGTAGCGTCAGGTACAGGTTACGCTCAAGGTTAGACGCATCCACCACGTTAATCAGCAGGTCAGCGTCGCCACTCAAAATGTAGTGACAGGCGATTTGCTCATCGAGCGAGGTCTGCGATGAGATGGTGGTCAGAGAATAGGTGCCGGGCAGGTCCACCAGCGTGACCTGATGATCGGTGGTGGAGAATTGCCCTTCTTTACGTTCGACGGTAACGCCAGCCCAGTTACCTACACGCTGACGTGCGCCAGTGAGCTGGTTAAATAAGGTTGTCTTGCCAGAATTTGGATTACCAATTAAGCCAATGGTTAATTTTTTCATTGTTGTTATCACCGTATTAACAGGAAACCGCTTCCACTTCTAATAAGGCCAGATCTTTTTTGCGTAATACCAGGCTCACTCGACGGGTTTCGATATGAATGGGGTCGCCAAGTGGAGCGACGCGCACCACATTAAAAGAGGAGCCAGGTAACATGCCAAGAGAAAGCAGTTTTTGGCGATATGCCGGGCTGATTTCACGGGAAAAGCCAGTGATTTTCCACGCAGTATCTGGAGTGTATTGCATAGGTGCCTACTTGTTTCTCATTAACTGGATAACTACCTCATGGGGCGTTTGACAGCGACATGAGACCAGATGATTTGCCAACGAAGGAGAGATTAAATAATCAACAACACAATGATAATGAGAATGGTTTCTATCAGCAATACTTAAAATGTGTGCGAATGTTGGTTTAGATAATAATCTGCGTGAATGTTGATGTGGCTCAAGGTTATATCGCAGCGAAAATATAATTCGAATGGCGAATTATCAGGGCGGGTTAATGTTTAATTAAGGTTTCAGTTGTTAATGAAGTGATAAATATTGACGAAATATAGTGTGAGTTTGGTTGTGGAATAAAAATGCCGGAGATATTCTCCGGCATTTTTATGTCAGGCATGGCGTTTATTGCCAGATGCGGCGTGAACGCCTGATCTGGCCTACGATCTTGTGCAAATTCGAACCGTAGGCCAATCAGGAGGTTTAACGTTTTTTGCCCATTGCCGCCGCCAGCGCATCCATCATCGCGCTGTTACCGGCAGGCTGCGCTTCACGACCGCGTGGTTTGGCTGCCGGGCGGTTGTTTTGCGGACGTTCATTACCGCCGCCGCGACGGGCGTTGGTTTCGCCAGGCTGCTCGTCCAGACGCATAGTCAGGGCGATACGTTTACGCTGAAGATCCACTTCCAGCACTTTCACCTTCACAATGTCGCCCGCTTTCACCACGGTATGCGGATCTTCCACAAACTTGTTCGACAATGAAGAGATGTGAACCAGGCCGTCCTGATGCACGCCAATATCGACAAACGCGCCAAAGTTGGTGACGTTGGTCACCGCACCTTCGAGGATCATACCCGGTTGCAGGTCGTTCATTGTCTCGACGCCATCGGCAAACTGAGCGGTTTTAAATTCCGGACGCGGATCGCGACCCGGTTTTTCCAGCTCTTTGATGATGTCAGTTACTGTCGGCACACCGAATTTCTCATCAGTAAAGTCAGACGCTTTCAGGTTACGCAGTTCGCTGCTGTTACCCATCAGATCTTTCAGTGCCTGCTGTGTTGCTGCCAGAATGCGTTCCACCACCGGATAGGCTTCCGGGTGAACAGTAGAGGCGTCCAGCGGGTTGTCACCGTGGTTAATGCGCAAGAAACCTGCGCACTGCTCGAAGGCTTTCGGCCCCACACGGCTCACTTTCAGCAGTTGCTGACGGTTCTGGAACTGACCGTTCTCATCGCGCCAGGCCACGATGTTTTGCGCCATCATGCGCGTCAGGCCCGCCACGCGGGTTAACAGCGGAACGGAAGCGGTGTTGAGATCGACGCCAACGGCGTTTACGCAGTCTTCTACTACTGCATCCAGTTTGCGGGCCAGTTGCGTCTGGCTGACATCATGCTGATACTGACCTACGCCGATAGATTTCGGATCGATTTTCACCAGCTCCGCCAGCGGATCCTGCAAACGGCGGGCGATAGACACTGCGCCACGCAGCGAAACATCGAGATCCGGGAACTCCTGCGCCGCCAGTTCGGAAGCCGAGTAAACCGACGCGCCTGCTTCGCTGACGATCACTTTCTGTGCGGTCACTTTCGGAAACTGCTTCTGAACGTCGAGATAGAAACGCTCGGTTTCGCGGGAAGCCGTACCGTTACCGATTGCCACCAGTTCAACGTTATGTTTTTCACACAAGGCAGCAACGGTCATCGCTGCTTTTGCGGCTTGTCCGGTGTGCGGATAAATGGTGTCGGTGGCCACCAGTTTACCCGTCGCATCGACTACCGCCACTTTTACCCCAGTACGCAGACCCGGATCGAGGCCCATCGTTGCACGCAGTCCGGCAGGAGCCGCCATCAGAAGATCGTGCAGGTTACGGGCAAAGACGTTGATTGCTTCATCTTCCGCGCGTTCGCGCACGGTACCCATCAGTTCGGTTTCCAGGTGCATCAGCACCTTGATGCGCCAGGTCCAGCTCACCACGCCTTTGCGCCAGCTATCCGCCGGGGCATTGTTCAGGCGCAGACCGAGGTGATCCATGATGATTTGCTCGCAATAGCTCTCTTTTGGCGGTTCGTCGAACTGCGGATCGGCATTTAGCGAAAGCTGGAGTACGCCTTCGTTACGCCCACGGAACATCGCCAGCGCGCGGTGAGAAGGCACCGTTGACAGCGGTTCGTGATGATCGAAATAGTCGCGGAATTTCGCCCCTTCCTCTTCTTTACCGTTCACCACCGTAGAAACCAAATGCGCGTTCTTCCACAGATAATCACGCACTTTCGCCAGCAGCGCGGCATCTTCGGCAAACCGTTCCATCAGGATATAGCGCGCGCCGTCCAGCGCGGCTTTGGTATCTGCTACGCCTTTATCGGCATCAACATATTGTGCAGCGGCGACTTCTGGCGTGTGCGACGGATCGTTCCACAGCAGGTCGGCCAACGGCTCAAGCCCTGCTTCAATAGCAATTTGCCCGCGGGTGCGGCGTTTAGGTTTGTAGGGCAGGTAGAGGTCTTCGAGTTCGGTTTTACTTAAGGTGGCGTTGATAGCATTCGCCAGTTCGTCGGTGAGTTTACCTTGCTCGGAAATGGACTTGAGGATTGCCTGACGTCTCTCTTCCAGCTCGCGCAGATAGCTCAGACGCGTTTCCAGATTACGCAACTGCGTGTCATCCAGACCGCCGGTGATTTCCTTACGATAACGTGCGATAAACGGCACGGTATTCCCTTCGTCAAGCAGGCGAACGGCAGCGTCAACCTGTTCCGGGCGCGCCTGAATTTCACCCGCAATAATGCGGCAGAACGAATCATTCATCATGGTTTGAGTTCATCTTTTCGGATCAAAAATCAGGGGATAGTTATACGGACTGGCTGGCAAAAATGCCAGCCATCGGCAGGAGGTTAAGACTCTTCCTTACGGTTTCACGTACTCGATAGCATTAACATACCAGCTCGCTTCCCCGGCAGGGGTATTGACCACCGCCAGATCGCCCACCTCTTTTTTCAGCAATGCGCGGGCCATTGGGGAATCGATAGAGATGTAATCTTTACGGCCAAAAATTTCATCGTAGCCGACAATACGAAAACGGTGAGTCACGCCATCGTCGTTTTCAATCTCCACCCATGCGCCAAAAAAGACTTTGCCTTCCTGTTGCGGGGAGTAATCGACGATTTTGAGATTTTCCATGCATTTAGTGAGATAGCGCACGCGACGGTCGATTTCACGCAGACGCTTTTTATTATACTGATAGTCAGCATTTTCGCTGCGGTCGCCCAGACTTGCAGCCCAGGTCACTTTTTTTGTGACCTCCGGGCGCTCTTCACGCCAGAGATAATTTAGCTCTTGTTTGAGTTTTTCATACCCTTCCCGGGTAACCAGGGGCGTTTTCATCTCGTTGATTCCCTTTGTCTGTTTGATAATGCGCACATTGGGTATAACGTGATCATATCAACAGAATCAATAATGTTTCGCCGAATAAATTGTATACTTAAGCTGCTGTTTAATATGCTTTGTAACAATTTAGGCTGAAATTCATACCAGATTTAGCTGGTGACGAACGTAAGCTTTTTTAAGAATACACGCTTACAAATTGTTGCGAACCTTTGGGAGTACAAAGAATGCAAGAGAACTACAAGATTCTGGTGGTCGATGACGACATGCGCCTGCGTGCGCTGCTGGAACGTTATCTCACCGAACAAGGCTTCCAGGTTCGAAGCGTCGCTAATGCAGAACAGATGGATCGCCTGCTGACTCGTGAATCTTTCCATCTTATGGTACTGGATTTGATGTTACCTGGTGAAGATGGCTTGTCGATTTGCCGACGTCTTCGTAGCCAGAGCAACCCGATGCCGATCATTATGGTGACGGCGAAAGGGGAAGAAGTGGATCGTATTGTTGGCCTGGAGATTGGTGCTGACGACTACATTCCAAAACCGTTTAACCCGCGTGAACTGCTGGCCCGTATCCGTGCGGTACTGCGTCGTCAGGCCAACGAACTGCCGGGCGCGCCGTCACAGGAAGAGGCGGTAATTGCTTTCGGTAAGTTCAAACTTAACCTCGGGACGCGTGAAATGTTCCGCGAAGATGAGCCGATGCCGCTCACCAGCGGTGAGTTTGCGGTACTGAAGGCACTGGTCAGCCATCCGCGTGAGCCGCTCTCCCGCGATAAGCTGATGAACCTTGCCCGTGGCCGTGAATATTCCGCAATGGAACGTTCCATCGACGTGCAGATCTCGCGTCTGCGCCGCATGGTGGAAGAAGATCCGGCGCATCCGCGTTACATTCAGACCGTTTGGGGTCTGGGCTACGTTTTCGTGCCGGACGGTTCTAAAGCATGAGGCGATTGCGCTTCTCGCCACGAAGTTCATTTGCCCGTACGTTATTGCTCATCGTCACCTTGCTGTTCGTCAGCCTGGTGACGACTTATCTGGTGGTGCTGAACTTCGCGATTTTGCCGAGCCTCCAGCAGTTTAATAAAGTCCTCGCGTACGAAGTGCGTATGTTGATGACCGACAAACTGCAACTGGAGGACGGCACGCAGTTGGTTGTGCCTCCCGCTTTCCGTCGGGAGATCTACCGTGAGCTGGGGATCTCTCTCTATTCCAACGAAGCTGCCGAAGAGGCAGGCCTGCGTTGGGCACAACACTATGAATTCTTAAGCCATCAGATGGCGCAGCAACTGGGCGGCCCGACGGAAGTACGCGTTGAGGTCAACAAAAGTTCGCCTGTCGTCTGGCTGAAAACCTGGCTGTCGCCCAATATTTGGGTACGCGTGCCGCTGACCGAAATTCATCAGGGCGATTTCTCCCCGCTGTTCCGCTATACGTTGGCGATTATGCTATTGGCGATAGGCGGGGCGTGGCTGTTTATTCGTATTCAGAACCGACCGTTGGTCGATCTCGAACACGCTGCCTTGCAGGTGGGTAAGGGGATTATTCCGCCGCCGCTGCGTGAGTATGGCGCTTCGGAGGTGCGTTCCGTTACCCGCGCCTTTAACCATATGGCGGCTGGTGTTAAGCAACTGGCGGATGACCGCACGTTGCTGATGGCAGGGGTAAGCCACGACTTGCGCACGCCGCTGACACGTATTCGTCTGGCGACCGAGATGATGAGCGAGCAGGATGGCTACCTGGCAGAATCGATCAATAAAGATATCGAAGAGTGCAATGCCATCATTGAACAGTTTATCGACTACCTGCGCACCGGGCAGGAGATGCCGATGGAAATGGCGGATCTCAACGCAGTGCTCGGTGAGGTGATAGCTGCCGAAAGTGGCTATGAGCGGGAAATTGAAACTGCGCTTTACCCCGGCAGCATTGAAGTGAAAATGCACCCGCTGTCGATCAAACGTGCAGTGGCGAATATGGTGGTGAACGCTGCTCGTTACGGCAACGGCTGGATTAAAGTCAGCAGCGGCACGGAGCCGAATCGCGCCTGGTTCCAGGTAGAAGACGACGGTCCGGGAATTGCGCCGGAACAGCGTAAGCACCTGTTCCAGCCGTTTGTCCGCGGCGACAGTGCGCGCACCATTAGCGGCACTGGGCTAGGCCTGGCGATTGTGCAGCGTATCGTGGATAACCATAACGGCATGCTGGAGCTTGGCACCAGCGAACGGGGTGGGCTTTCCATTCGCGCCTGGCTGCCAATGCCGGTAACGCGGGCGCAGGGCACGACAAAAGAAGGGTAAATAAAACAGGAGGCGAAGGTGCCTCCCGCTTTATTTTGTGCACTCAGTATCTACTGAATGAATACGGTTTCAGACATCGGCACCATACGAAGTAAAGTGTACTGTAAGCTGATTGCAGGCTAGCGTATCCTGATTAGTAAAAGCACACTAAAGGAATAGCTTGATGCAACTTACCAACGAAGAACAAGTACAGATTGCTCGTATAAAAGAAAAAATCCCACGCATTGCCGCACTGGATCCTGAATGTAAGTTATTCGGTTCTGAAGGTTGGAAATATCAATGGCCGAAGCCTGCCAGCGAGGCGGAAATAGCTTCCTGGGAGAAAAAACATAGCGTCACTTTGCCACGGGAATATCGAATTTTTCTTCGCTATATCGCTAATGGCGGTCCGGCACATGCCTACGGTCTTGAATCTTTAGGCGGTACAGATATTTATGGCGATATAACAAAAGAAAGCCCTGTACCGCTTTATATGACGCAGCAGGATGTTGATGTGTTGAATGCTGGCCGTACAGAAGATGATGAAGAATATAGTTTTTTTGACGGCGCATTGACCATTCTCACCCTGGGATGTACTTATGATATTTGCCTGGTGGTGACGGGGCAGTATCGCGGAAGGTTAATGCTGACTGATGGTGATGAAGATTATCCGTTTGATTTTATATATGATAAAAATTTCCTCAACTGGTATGAACGCTGGCTGGACGATTTTATTGCTGGCATGAGTATGAAGGGTTTCGATAGAAGTTTGCCAGGAACGCAAATTCAACTGCGTGAGTGGTTTTTAACTGAGAAAATCCCGGATTTACGTAGATCCATTTTATTCTCGCTATGCCGTTTTCCACAGATAGAACCCGAAACTTTTGCCCTTTGGGAACATGTTTGCCGCACAGAGAATGATAAAGAATTGTGTGAAGAGGCATTCATAAGATTACGCCAAAAAAAAGTTTCTTGTGCTGCAGATATTTTTCGACTCTATTTTACAATGCCAGATGAATTACGTGATATTGCTATTAAAGATCTCCGTTTTGCCTGTAGAGATAGTGTGGTGAATATTGAGGATTATATTCATTCACTGTTAATAATAATGCCTGAACTTGACGATGACACTCTATCCTCAGCTGTCTTTGCTATACGAGAAACAGAGTATAATAAATATGATACTTTTCTGCCGCTTCTCGAACGTATCACTGATGACCGTCAGCAAACATTATTGTGGGCGATGAGTAAGGTGCCTGATTTCAATGAAAGCCGAGGATTCGTTGAGTTGGTATTACCGCTTTTTGCATCATCAAAGATGGAGAATGTAAGGAAGGCTATTTTGTTGCTCATTGAAGTTAAAGATAATCGTATTCCACCATTGGTTGATGAAGCTGCAACTCGTTTCCCTGAACTGACCATTTTACGAGAAAACTACTATCTCAGGACGTGGGGACATAAGCCATAAATTAATGGTTCAGAAATGATCTAACGCGGAGAAAAATATGATCAGGGAACATATTCAGCAAGCGATAAATAATAGGTTAGCATTTGATGGCCCATTCAATGTTGTTCCTGAACCTGCAAGCACTGCGTTTGATAGCCGGATCCCGACATTGAAAAACGGTGTCTGGCAGAAGGCCAGCCCTATGTTGCAGGCGCGTTTTGCACATTGTGGACGTTGGTTAAGCGCTACACATGGAAGCTGGCTAAGTATAAGTGACATGGAAACGCTTTGGCAGGAACACATAGAAGATACGTTTCTTGATGAAATCAAAATGAATGCTGTAGCTTCAAGTGATAATTGGGATAACCATGCCTTGGGACTATTTCGTTCTCATCGCCTGTCACTTTTTGCCGGTAGTGATTACAGTTATGAGATGGTTTTTCTCCTTTGGCTAGATAGTACCGTTGAGCCAGAGGTCTGGGTTTATGACTGCAATGGGGAATCACGTTATAAAGATCTTAATGATTACCTGAATGCATATATTAATGATGACGTAAGCGCCTGTGAGCGCTCCTGGCGAGTAGAATGAATAGCCCCCCTTGCCCCTTTGATCCACAAACCGCACATTACCTCGGTACAGTGCAAATCCACTACACCTCAACCACCTTCAACGCTGCCGTTAAGCATTATACCTGTTACATTAAAAAGCGTTTTAAAGGGGTTAAATGGGGAATTGGTACCGCTGGCTTATTGGCTATATTGCCCATGATCCCACAATGGTTGAAACCTTCTCATGACTTTAAACTCAACGCAATCAGTACGTTAATTCTTCTATTAATGTTGCCACTCCTCTTATCAATGTTCCTGTTAATCAGCAGAAGAATTAACGATTTTAAGTCAAAAACAAAGCAAGTTACTTTTACGAAACCCGTGCGTTATGCGTTTTATTTCGAGGGGATTGTTTTTTATGAATCTCATCAGCAGGGCATACTTCGCTGGGAAGATTTTTATAGCATTGAGTATGAAGAAGATTATTTGTGGCTTTTTCTGCATTTACCGAAGAGTTGGCCCAGAGAAGCGACGAAAGCGTTTTGCGATATTTTCATTCCCACCAGCGCGATAAAAGCGCAGCCTGAACTGGATACGTTTTTTCGTGAAACACGCCACTCGCTGGATTATCTGTTTGTCCCGTTTAATTCTGACAGAAAATAAAAAATCCCCCGTATCTGGTGAAACGGGGGATTTCGTCGCTTAACTTATCGGATTACAGTTTTGGACCAGCCGCTACCAGCGCGGCACCCGCAGGGGTGTCGGTGTATTTATCGAAGTTGTCGATAAACAGTTTCGCCAGCGTTTCAGCTTTTTCCTGCCACTGTTCCGGAGAAGCGTAGGTGTTACGCGGATCGAGGATCTTAGTGTCTACGCCCGGCAGTTCAGTCGGGATCGCCAGGTTAAACATCGGCAGAGTGAAGGTTTCTGCGTTATCCAGCGAACCGTTGAGGATAGCGTCGATAATGGCGCGGGTATCTTTAATGGAGATACGTTTGCCAGTACCGTTCCAGCCAGTGTTAACCAGATATGCCTGCGCACCCGCCGCTTGCATACGTTTCACCAGCACTTCTGCGTACTGAGTTGGGTGCAGCGACAGGAACGCCGCGCCGAAGCAAGCGGAGAAGGTTGGCGTCGGTTCGGTGATGCCACGTTCAGTACCGGCCAGTTTGGCGGTGAAGCCAGAGAGGAAGTGGTACTGAGTTTGATCGGCAGTCAGGCGAGAAACCGGCGGCAGCACACCAAAGGCGTCTGCGGTCAGGAAGATAACTTTAGTTGCGTGGCCCGCTTTGGAAACCGGTTTAACGATGTTATCGATGTGATAGATCGGATAAGAAACGCGGGTGTTCTCGGTTTTTGAACCATCGTCAAAATCGATAGTGCCATCTTCACGTACGGTGACGTTTTCCAGCAGCGCATCGCGACGGATAGCGTTGTAGATTTCAGGTTCCGCTTCTTTCGACAGCTTGATGGTTTTCGCGTAGCAGCCGCCTTCGAAGTTAAACACGCCATCGTCATCCCAGCCGTGCTCGTCATCGCCAATCAGGCGACGTTTCGGGTCGGTGGAAAGGGTGGTTTTACCGGTGCCGGAAAGACCAAAGAACACCGCAACATCGCCTTTCTCGCCAACGTTGGCGGAGCAGTGCATAGAAGCGATGCCTTTCAGCGGCAGCAGGTAGTTCATCATTGAGAACATCCCTTTCTTCATTTCGCCGCCGTACCAGGTGCCACCAATCAGCTGCATGCGCTCGGTCAGGTTAAACGCCACGAAGTTTTCGGAGTTCAGACCCTGTTCTTTCCACTGCGGGTTAGTGCATTTTGCGCCGTTCATAACGATAAAGTCAGGTTTAAAACCAGCCAGCTCTTCATCGCTCGGGCGAATAAACATGTTTTTGACAAAATGCGCCTGCCAGGCCACTTCGGTGATGAAACGGACGGAAAGACGCGTGTCTGGGTTCGCACCACAGAAAGCGTCGACAACGAACAGACGTTTACCGGAAAGCTGTTTGGTCACCAGGCCCTTCAGATGCTGCCAGGTTTCCGGAGAGAGAGGTTTGTTGTCGTTCTTACCTTTGCCTTTATCAGCCCACCAGAAGGTATCGCGAGTGGTATCGTCACGGACGATATATTTATCTTTTGGTGAGCGACCGGTGAATATACCGGTATCGACGGCAACGGCACCCAGATTAGTTAACACCCCGCGCTCATAACCTGTCAGGCTCGGATCGAGCTCTTCCTGATACAGCAGGTCGTAGCTTGGGTTGTAAACGATATCATGTACGTCACTGATACCATAAGCCTCGAGTTCTTGCGGGGTCAAACCATTGTTAACGCGCATTTCACTGCTCCTTAGCCAATATGTATTGCCTGAATAGTAAAGTCTTTTTGGGGGTGTTAACCGCGACAAGGCTCATAGATTTACGTATCTGGAGAAATTCATATTTGACAAAAAACTCCGTGATTCCTGTCACGAAACGGTTGCTATTATCGCAGAAATAGCATTTTAGGTGTGGAAAATGTTCTTAAAAGGTTAAATCTTGGTTTATATGGCGGGAATATTGTGAGTGGAATCGCATTCCTGAATGAAATTGATGCAAATTCAATCAGTAAAGTATCGATTCACCACGCTAACTTTTTTTGATTATTTTCTGAAAAAAGCAAAATACTACGGCCCGGATGCGATAATTAATCCACCTTTTGATTCTGGATAACTAACATGGATAACGTTGAACTTTCACCCGCAACACGCTGGGGAATGATTGCTACCGGATTACTTCAGGGACTGGTTTGTTACCTGCTGATCGCCTGGCTTGCCGGAAAAAATCTCAGTTGGATTGTTTATGGCGTGCCTGCGACCGTCGCGTTTTCATCCGTTTTACTCTTCTCCGTGATCTCCTTTAAACAGAAGCGCCTTTGGGGATGGCTGGCGCTGGTGTTTATTGCCACGCTGGGAATGAGCGGCTGGCTGAAGTGGCAAACTGATGGCATGAACCCCTGGAGAGCTGAAAAGGCGCTTTGGGATTTTGGTTGCTATCTGCTGCTGATGGCAATGTTGTTGCTACCGTGGATACAACAAAGCCTTCGCATCCGCAATGACAGTAGCCGCTATCGCTATTTTTACCAGTCAGTATGGCATAACGTACTTATATTACTGGTGATTTTTCTCGCCAATGGCCTGACGTGGCTGGTACTTTTACTGTGGGGCGAGTTGTTTAAACTTGTTGGCATCACGTTTTTCAAAACGCTCTTTTTTGCAACCGACTGGTTTATTTATCTCACGTTAGGTCTGGTTACCGCACTGGCGGTGATCCTCGCGCGTACACAGTCACGTTTAATCGACTCTATTCAAAAGTTGTTCACGTTAATCGCCACGGGGTTGCTGCCGTTAGTATCATTGCTAACCCTGATGTTTATCATCACCCTGCCGTTTACGGGCCTGAGCGCGATTTCTCGCCACATCTCCGCCGCCGGGTTGCTGTTGACGCTGGTCTTTTTGCAATTGATTTTAATGGCTATTGTCCGCGATCCGCAAAAAGCGTCACTTCCCTGGACGGGGCCGTTGCGTTGCCTGATTAAAACCGCTCTGCTGGCTGCTCCGCTGTATGTGTTCGTCGCCGCCTGGGCGTTATGGCTGCGGGTCGCTCAGTACGGCTGGACTGTCGACCGCTTGCAGGGCGCGCTGGCGGTGCTGGTGTTACTGGTATGGTCGCTGGGGTATTTTGTCAGTATCGTCTGGCGTAAAGGGCAAACCCCTCTTGTTCTTCAGGGCAAAGTGAACCTTGCGGTTTCGTTATTGGTGTTGGTAATACTGGTGCTTCTTAATTCGCCGGTGCTGGATAGTATGCGCATTAGTGTGAACAGTCATATGGCACGTTATCAGAGCGGCAAGAACACGCCAGATCAGGTAAGTCTCTACATGCTCGAACAGAACGGTCGCTATGGACGTGCGGCGCTTGAGTCGCTGAAAAGCGATGCCGAGTATATGAAAGACCCGAAACGCGCACGGGATCTGCTGATGACGTTAGATGGAGAGCAACATCTTCAGGAACAGGTATCGGAAAAAGTATTAGCCGAAAATGTGTTAATTGCCCCAGGCTCTGGCAAACCGGATACGGCATTCTGGTCGGCCTTAATCCAGGATCGCTATAACGTGATGACCTGTATTGAAAAAGACGCCTGCGTACTGGTCGAGCAAGATCTGAATAGTGATGGTCAGGCGGAGCGGATCCTGTTTGCTTTTAATGATGACAGAGTCATTGTCTATGGCTTTGACTCAGATAGAAAAGAATGGGACGCGCTTGATATGAGTTTACTTCCGCGCCAAATAACGAAAGAAAAATTACTCGCTGCTGCGAAGGATGGAAAACTGGGGACGAAGCCTAAAGCATGGTGTGATCTGACGGTAGATGGTGAAACGCTGGAAATAAACCTAAGTAAGTGACAATGCGTATTTGATTTTTTATCGGATACGACGCTTTATCTTACCAACAATAACTTGCGAATTATTGCGTAGGCCTGGTAAGCGCAGCGCATCAGGCCATTACGTCGTAAAATCCGGCAGAGCCCTCTCTGCCGGACATACTCATTAATGAACTTGCGGATCTGCCGGAGACGCGTTGTTGCGGATTTCAGCAATATCCATCGCATTGAACAGATAGTGGTTACCGCAGTAATCACAATGCATGTCAATTTCGCCATCTTCCGCCAGGATACTATCGACTTCTTCATCCGGCAGCGTTTTTAGCGCGTCGGCGCAACGTTCACGCGAACAGGTGCATTTGAACTCCACATCCTGCGGATCGTAAACTGTCACCTCTTCTTCGTGATACAAACGCCACAACACTTCGTTTGCCGGTAAGGTCAGCAGTTCTTCGGTTTTGATGGTTTCGGTTAGCGTTGCCAGGTGGTCAAAGTCGTCCTGCTGGGCATTTTGCGCAGGCATTACCTGCAACAACATACCGCCTGCAGCCGGTTTGCCGTCTACGTCGCCGGTGCGAATAAACAGGCGCGTCGGCAGCTGTTCAGAACGCATAAAGTAATCTTCCAGGCAGGCCGCCAGGGTATCACCTTCCAGACCCACCACGCCCTGATAGCGTTCACCTTCGCTCGGGGTGATGGTGATCACCACGTAACCATTGCCCACTAGCGTTTTCAGGTCGGCATTTTCTGGAATTTCGCCCTGCACGCGCGCCACACCGCGCATCTGCTGGTTGTTGTTACCATTAATAACCGCCAGATTCATCGGTCCGTCGCCTTGCAGTTGTACGGTGATATCACCATCAAACTTCAGCGTAGCGGTTAACAGGCTGGTCGCAACCAGCAGTTCTGCCAGCACGTTTTTAACGGGCTGCGGATAATCGTGATTCTCAAGGATCTGTTGCAGGGTTTCCGAAACGGTTACCAGTTCGCCGCGTACGGCAAAGTTTTCAAACAGATAGCGATGTAATTGGTCATGTTGCGGCATAATCATCTCTCTTGCAGGTGACAGTTATTCACTGTCGCCGTGTTTAAATCGTAACAGGTCGCGGCGCTCTTTTTTGTCCGGGCGTCGGTCCGGGTGCGGCATGGTTAAGGCATTAAGTTTACGTGCCAGCGCCATTTTTTCGCGTTTCTCTACACTTTCTGCAGTCTCTTCATACAGCAAGACTGCCTCGCTGGCGGGGCGACGCTGTTCAGTAATCGCCTTTACAATCACCGTTCGTTCGTCATTTCCCTGGCGCAGAGTGAGCGTGGCATTCAGCTCGACGATTTTGCTTGGCTTGCTGCGCTGCCCGTTGTAGTGCACCTTACCGCCTTCGATCATTTCGCGGGCCAGCGCGCGGGTTTTATAAAAACGGGCGGCCCATAGCCATTTATCCAGTCGAACCTCAACAGCAGGTTTTTCTTTCATGGCGTCTCCTTCACATTAGCGAGGGGATCAGGCGGCGGTAGTCATTCAGTGACGGATGGTGCTGATACTGTTTCTCGGCAATCCCGGAGTCAGGATTAGTCACGCCGAGGCAGTAACGAATACCAAATTGTGCGGCAGCATCGAGAATCGCTTCGCTGTCATCAATAAACAGCGTTCTTTCAGCTTTCAGACCCGTAGCTTCGGCCACCGCATGCCATAACCGCTGATCCTCTTTCGGATAACCAAATGTGTGGGTGGAAAGTAATAAATCAAGGTGTGCGTCCAGACCGGTATGCTCAAGTTTTACCGCCAGGTTATGCGGATGAGCATTGGTGAGCAAAATTCGTTGCTTACCACTGGCTTTCAGTGCCTCAAGAAACGGAATGGTATCTTCACGCAGTACGGCACGCGGTCCCATCTCGGTGGTCATCGCACAGATATCCAGACCCAGTTGCTCACTCCAGTAATCAAGACAGTACCAGTTTAGCGTATGCTGCACGTCGTGATATTGCTGGCGCATATAGTCCATCGCTTCCTGTGGTGTGACCCCGTTTTTCGCCCCCCATGTTTCAGGCACCAGCTTTTGCCAGAAATAGTTATCGAAGGCGAGGTCGAGCAACGTGCCGTCCATATCCAGCAGAACGGTATCTACGTCCTGCCAGGCAATGTTGATATGCATGAGGGAAATCTCCAGAGTGAAGCAATTTGCGCGACAGGGTAGCATAACCTGCCGCGCAAACGTGTTATTCAATAAGGCTTTCTGAAGGCGTGATCAGTTGCGGATTCAGGCAGTTTTCATAATAGGCCTGAATCTCCATCATGCGAGTGCGATGACGCTGGTAACGACGCCATGCCTGTACGCCATTATAGATAGTGCTGCCCAGCATCGTCAGTAGCAGCAGTGTGGTGCTGAGATAGCGCCACAGGCCGGAACGATCCGGGATCGGATGAAGGCCTATATGCTGCGTACCATTGGCGTCGGTGAAGATTTTTGTGACGATGCCTTCGGCGTTAAACGGCGTATGCATTAACATTTGCGCCAGTTTCTGGAAAGCGTTCCACTGTTCTTGCGGCGGGTAGTCGTAAAGTGATGTTGAAGGCCAGGGTTGATCAACAAAATCGCTGCCTTCGTCGCTGACAATCAGGAATCCGCCGGGGGCCGGACTGTTAAGTGACTGTGCCGCTCGCGCTGTTTCATGCGTGATGAACGGTGCGGTGGAGGTCGCCACCAGGTTATCCAGCGATTCCGCACTCACTGGGCGTAATAACACATTCACGCCATCGAGTTTCCCGGCGTTAGCGCGTTTAACCAGCGCGTCCCAGTCTTTACTGTTGCCGAGATTGACCAGCGCATTTTTCAGTCGCACACAGTCATCTTTGGCAGAACAAAGATCCGCTGTCTTCAGTACGATATCGCCAAAATCATCAAGCAATACCATGCCGGACTTTTGAATCGCTGAGCGTAATGAGGCGCTGACGCGAGATTCATCTTCCGGCTTTGGATGTAACTGGCGGTTAACTGCTTCGGTCAATGCCGTCGCTTTGTTGACCAGTTCAGATTCCGGTAATGGTAATGAACGGGCGTCATTCCAGATGATCTGCGAGCAGTCAAACGGTAAAAAAGGTGAATTGGTTTTCGCGCTCCAGGTACCGGAAGTGCGAATATTACACATCCCCGTACCGCTAATACGCAATGTATCGCCAACCCGCACGCCAGCGTCAGCCAGTTGTTTCACGCTGGTGGCTTCAATGGTCTGCGCGCCTTTCATCCACGAGAGGGTGAATTTCAGCGGCATATCCAGCGGGATCCAGAATAACAGCATAAACAGCACCAGTAGCGAGCCCGCAGCGATAATCGTACTGCGCAGCCAGTGCTGTAACGGAAAGTTTTTTACTTCATCATGCAGCGAAAGATATCGCCCCTGACGCACTACGTGGCGGTCGAGATAGATATCGATATCGGTTTGTTGGCCGAGATCCTGAGCAATGTAGGGCTGCCAGTGTGCGGGATAGACCAGGTCGATAATACCGAGTGAAATATTGTTGATCTGTTCCTGATCGTTTTCGCCAAACAATCCCCAACGACGGGGTGTACCGCGCAGACAATGAATTTCCCGCAGGGAGGATTTTGCCGGGGGCGCGAATAGCCCCCACAGTCCTGCGCCCAGCAGCAGTAACGCGCCGCCTGCCAGCCACGGAACAAATACATCCGGGGTAATCAGGCAGAAAAAGAACATCAGGAAGGAGGCGACAATCAGCAACGCTTCGCGCAGCCCGCGCGGACGACTTAGCGCATACTCTTCGTGCGTTTCTTTGCGAATATTGAGTAGCTCGATTTGCTCACTCTCTTCCCCGCGAATAGACGCCTGTGTTGACGGAACAGGTTGCAAGGCATAGCCGCGAGTTTCCTGCATGTACTCCTGCAGCGTATGACCGTTGAGTGAAATAACCAGCGGCAGCGAATCGGTATGAATCAGTTCAACGGTATTCTCATCGTTGATGTACTGCTCCCAGAAAGGGGGCAGGTGGACTTCTACCGAATCGAGGTAGTAACGCCATTTATTCGGATCGTCGGTAGAGATGCCGTAACGCGTGATAGCGTGTGTCAGCATCATGACGTTGTTGCTTTCGGCATTCAGCGCCAGAGAGATCGGTGCCGCGCTGGCTCCCGTTGGGCCCGGCACCTGTAATACCTGCGTCAGGCTCTCAAGATAATTTTCAACGGCGCTACGTTCTTCAGGTGTGAGTTTACGCGTTTGCGCATCCGCGAAGGCGTTGGTCCAGGGCAGCTGACGCCGTCTGGATCGCACTTTTATCAGCCATCCCGCAAGTAGTGAGCAGGCCAGCAAAGCAGCTAAAAAAATCACAATGGTGCTCATGCTTTCCCCATCTTACTTAGTCTGTCAGGCGTGGTCAGTCGCACCGGACACAATACATGATTCTGCGGTTGGCTATCGGCAAGCGTGGAGTTTAACTTGAGCATCATTAAGCACATCACAGTAACCGCTGATCATAGCAAACCCTCTGAAGGCGGAATATCAGCAAATTCCTGGAGTTATTTCAACCTATTGACTTTTAATTTGATTTGAGGATGATTATTTAATAAGTTACATAAATGTAAATAACATGCAATTCACATTGCCGAAAGCGTGTCCGATATCGCACAATAACCGCTGATTTCACAGCATAGATCCCACGATGAGCAAATCATTACAAAAACCCACCATTCTGAATGTTGAAACTGTAGCCCGTTCACGACTGTTTACCGTCGAAAGCGTGGATCTGGAGTTCAGCAATGGCGTGCGGCGTGTTTATGAACGAATGCGTCCAACCAACCGGGAAGCGGTGATGATTGTGCCGATTGTGGACGATCACCTGATCCTGATCCGCGAATACGCAGTGGGAACGGAATCCTACGAATTAGGTTTTTCGAAAGGATTAATTGATCCGGGTGAAAGCGTCTACGAAGCCGCTAACCGCGAGCTAAAAGAAGAAGTGGGATTTGGTGCGAACGATCTGACTTTTTTGAAGAAGCTCAGCATGGCGCCGTCTTACTTTTCCAGCAAAATGAATATCGTGGTAGCGCAAGATCTCTACCCGGAATCGCTGGAAGGCGATGAGCCAGAGCCGCTACCACAGGTGCGCTGGCCGCTAGCGCATATGATGGATTTGCTGGAAGACCCTGACTTCAACGAAGCGCGTAATGTCAGCGCACTGTTCCTCGTGCGCGAGTGGTTGAAGGAGCAGGGGCGAGTGTAAATGCGTGAACTTTGCCTGATGCACAATGCTTATCAGGCCCGCGCGGCTCCTGCAATATATTGATTTTTCTCGATGTTGCCAGACGGATAACGTGTTCACGCCGTATCCGGTATAAATAAAGTGACACTTTGTCAGCAAACAGAAAAAGGCGCCGAAGCGCCTTTTTAATCAGAACAATTCCTGTGCCTCGCCATTATCGATAATGGTCGTTCCCACCTCGTGCACCGCCTGTTGTGTCGGCTGTGTACCTTCGATGAAATACTCTTCGCGGCTGTTGCCACCATTAGCTAACTGCCCGGTGCTGCGATCGATATTCACCGTCACAATACCCGGCGGCGGCGTCAGCGGCTGTTCCGGCACGCCTTCAAGAACGGCTTTCATATAAGCGTCCCATGCAGGCTGGGCACTCTTGGCACCGCCTTCGTAACCTGAGATCTGATCTTTAATCGCTCCGGAAGCCGTTGTATGACCGAGATTACGACGGTGATCATCAAAGCCAATCCAGACCGAGGTCACAACGCCCGGACCGTAACCCGAAAACCACGCATCTTTCGAACTGTTAGTGGTACCGGTTTTCCCGCCGATATCGCGACGCTGCAAATCACGACCTGCACGCCAGCCGGTACCCTGCCAGCCTGGCTCACCAAAGATATTGGTGTTCAAAGCACTCTTAATCAGGAATGCCAGCGGAGTGTTGATGACGTGCGGTGCGTACTCCTGCGCGCCAGTCTTCGCGACTAACGCCTGATTCGCCTGCTCCAGCTGCGGCATTGGTACAGAAACATTCTGCTGCTCGCGGGAGATAGCGACATCTTCAACATCGTTATTTTCCAGCACGCTCGATTTCTGCGTATCACCGTAAATCACCGGAATATCGCATTCCGGGCAGGCTACTTTCGGTTTCGCTTCGAAAATCACGCCGCCCTGATCGTTTTCAATTTTGCTGATAAACCACGGGTCCACCAGGAAGCCGCCGTTCGCCATGACCGCGTAGCCGCGCGCCACCTGCATTGGGGTGAAGGAAGCTGAACCCAGCGCCAGCGATTCGGTGTGGACAATGTTTTGCGCCGGGAAGCCGAAGCGTTGCAGATATTCTGCAGCGTAGTCGACGCCCATCGCCCGCATTGCGCGTACCATCACCACGTTTTTCGACTGGCCCAGTCCCTGACGTAAGCGAATTGGACCGGCATACTGCGGTGGTGAGTTCTTCGGCTGCCAGTCAGAACCGGCACCTGCATCCCAGCGGGAAATTGGCACATCGTTCAACATACTTGCCAGCGTCAGACCTTTATCCATCGCCGCGGTGTAGAGGAACGGTTTGATGTTGGAACCTACCTGACGCAGTGCCTGGGTGGCGCGGTTAAACTTGCTCTGATTGAAATCAAAGCCACCGACCAGCGCCATAACGGCACCGTTTTGCGGATTGATCGACACCAGCGCCGAGTTCACTTCCGGCACTTGTGCCAGCCACCATGCATCGCCAACCTGACGAACCCAGATTTGCTGACCCGTTTGCAGAACATCGGTCACTTTACGCGGCGTCGGTCCCTGCTGAGTATCCGAACGGTAAGGACGCGCCCAGCGAACGCCTTCCATACTCAATGCGACGGTCGACCCGTCCGCCAGCATCGCCGTCGCTTCCTGAGGATTGGCGCTGGTGACTGCGGCAGGCAGCAGCGGACCATAGGTCGGCAGCGCCTTCAGCGTATCGGTAATCTTGTTGTTATCCCACGCCGATTCGCCCACTTTCCACAGCACATTTGCCGGGCCGCGATAGCCGTGGCGCATGTCGTAGTCCAGCACGTTATTACGTACTGCCTGCTGTGCGGCCTGCTGTACTTTGCGGGTGATGGTGGTGTAAATGCGATAACCGTCTTCATAGGCACTTTCGCCATAACGGTTATACATCTCCTGGCGCACCATTTCGCTCAGGTACGGCGCAGAGAAAGCAATCTCCGGCGCGTGATAGTTAGCGTTAATCGCCTCAGTGCGTGTCTGATCGAACTGTTGTTGGGTGATATACCCTTCATCCAGCATCCGCGACAGTACGACGTTACGCCGCGCGACGGCACGATCCATTGAGTAGAGCGGATTAAAGGTGGAAGGCGCTTTCGGCAGCCCGGCTATCACCGCCATTTCGTTCAGCGTCAGTTGGTCGACCGTTTTACCGAAATAGACTTGTGCCGCAGCACCGACACCATAGGCGCGGTAACCGAGGTAAATCTTGTTCAGATAAAGCTCGAGGATCTCGTCTTTCGTCAGCAACTGTTCAATGCGAATCGCGAGGAAGACCTCCTTAATCTTACGCATCAGCGTGCGTTCTGGACTGAGGAAGAAGTTTCTCGCCAGCTGCTGGGTAATGGTACTCGCCCCTTGTGACGCGTGGCCGGAGAACAGCGCCACACTTGCCGCACGGAAGATCCCCACCGGGTCAACGCCGTGATGCTCGTAGAAGCGGCTGTCTTCCGTCGCGATAAAGGCTTTCACCATCTCCGGCGGGATTTGATCCAACGTAACCGGAATACGACGTTTCTCACCGTATTGAGCAATCAGCTCGCCATCGGCGCTGTAAATCTGCATCGGAATTTGCAGGCGAACATCTTTTAATGTCGCCACATCCGGCAGTTGTGGCTCGATGTAGCGGTATAGGCCATAAATCGAGCCTGCTCCCAGCAGAATGCAACAGACTGCAAGGATCAAAAAATACTTTACGAACTTCACTGGAAATTTCCCATTTAGTTTCATTTGGGCAGTTTATAAACAAACGCGCGGTAGTATAAAGGCAAGCCAGACGCATTGATATACCCGTCAGAGTGACGGGTGATAAGGAGATCATCACGATGGCATTTAAGATCTGGCAAATTGGTTTGCATTTACAACAGCAAGAAGCGGTAGCGGTTGCGATCGTGCGGGGCGCAAAAGAATGCTTTTTGCAACGCTGGTGGCGGTTGCCGCTGGAGAACGACATAATCAAAGATGGGCGGATTGTCGATGCACAGCGGCTGGCTAAAACGTTGTTACCGTGGAGTCGCGAACTGCCGCAGCGTCATCACATTATGTTGGCGTTTCCCGCCAGTCGCACATTACAGCGGTCATTTCCGCGCCCGTCGATGTCCCTTGGTGAGCGGGAGCAAACGGCCTGGCTGTCCGGGACGATGGCCCGCGAGCTGGATATGGATCCGGACTCCCTGCGCTTCGATTACAGCGAAGACTCACTCAGTCCCGCCTATAACGTGACTGCCGCGCAAAGCAAAGAGCTGGCAACGCTGCTTACTTTGGCAGAAAGGTTGCGTGTTCATGTTAGTGCGATCACCCCGGATGCCAGTGCATTACAGCGATTCCTGCCTTTTTTACCTTCTCATCAGCAATGTCTGGCCTGGCGTGATAACGAACAGTGGCTGTGGGCGACGCGCTATAGCTGGGGGCGCAAACTGGCGGTGGGGATGACTAGCGCGAAGGAGCTGGCGGCAGCGTTATCCGTTGATCCCGAAAGCGTCGCGCTATGTGGCGAAGGCGGATTTGACCCGTGGGAGGCGGTTTCTGTTCGTCAGCCGCCGCTACCGCCGCCAGGTGGAGACTTTGCCATCGCGCTGGGGCTGGCGCTAGGGAAGGCGTACTGATGAACCCGCCAATTAATTTTTTGCCCTGGCGACAGCAACGCCGGACCGCTTTTCTTCGTTTCTGGTTGCTGATGTTCGTTGCGCCTCTGCTGCTGACCGTCGGGATAACGCTAATATTGCGTCTGACAAGCAACGCCGAAGCTCGCGTAGATGCCGTTTTGCTTCAGGCGGAACAACAACTCGCCCACAGCTTACAAATAACGAAACCACGTTTGCTGGAGCGCCAACAAATTCGTGAGCAGCGTTTGCAAAGGCAGCGCCAGCGACAATTTACCCGTGACTGGCAATCTGTGCTGGAAGCACTGGCGGCGCTTTTACCCGAACACGCCTGGCTGACAACGATAAGCTGGCAGCAGGGAACGCTGGAGATCAAGGGGCTAACAACAAGCATTACCGCGTTAAACGCGCTGGAAACGTCACTCCGCCAGGATGCTTCTTTTCATCTCAATCAGCGGGGGGCCACGCAGCAGGATGCGCAGGGACGCTGGCAATTTGAGTATCAGTTAACAAGGAAGGTTAGCGATGGACATGCTCTTTGACTGGTGGTTCGCCACATCACCCCGCCTCCGCCAGCTTTGCTGGGCATTCTGGTTGATGATGTTAGTTACGCTCATTTTTCTGTCATCGACACACCAGGAAGAGAGCGACGCATTAATTCGACTACGGGCAAGTCATTACCAGCAGTGGGCCGCACTGTATCGCCTGGTAAACACCACTCCCTTCAGCGAGGAAAAAACGCAGCCCTTTTCGCCACTGGATTTTCAGTTATCCGGCGCGCAACTGGTTTACTGGCATCCATCCGCGCAGGGAGGTGAGTTGGCGTTGAAAACGCTGTGGGAAGCAGTGCCGTCGGCATTTACACGGCTGGCAGAGCGCAACGTAAGCGTGAGCCGTTTTTCGTTAAGCGTGGAAGGTGATGACCTTTTGTTCACGCTACAACTGGAGACGCCGAATGAGGGTTAAACGCTGGTTGTTGGCAGGTATTGCATTGTGCCTTTTAACCGGTATGCGTGACCCTTTTAAACCGCCGGAAGATCTATGCCGGATTAGCGAACTTAGCCAGTGGCGCTATCAGGGGATGGTAGGGCGAGGCGAGCGCATCATCGGTGTAATAAAAGATGGGCAAAAAAAATGGCGACGGGTGCAGCAAAACGATGTACTGGAAAACGGCTGGACGATCTTACAGCTAACGCCAGACGCACTAACGCTGGGAACCGGGACAAACTGCGAACCGCCACAATGGTTGTGGCAACGGCAAGGAGATACAAATGAAGCAATGGATAGCCGCACTACTGTTGATGCTGATACCCGGCGTACAGGCGGCAAAGCCGCAAAAAGTGACGCTGATGGTGGATGACGTTCCGGTAGCTCAGGTGTTGCAGGCGCTGGCTGAACAGGAGAAGTTGAACCTGGTGGTGTCGCCAGACGTCAGCGGTACGGTGTCGTTACATCTAACAGATGTTCCCTGGAAGCAAGCACTACAAACTGTAGTGAAAAGCGCCGGACTGATAACGCGTCAGGAGGGCAACATTCTCTCGGTGCATTCCGTTGCCTGGCAGAATGACAATATCGCCCGTCAGGAGGCGGAGCAGGCGCGGGCGCAGGCAAATCTGCCGCTGGAAAATCGCAGTATAACCCTGCAATACGCCGACGCGGGAGAACTGGCGAAAGCGGGGGAGAAGCTACTGAGTGCCAAAGGGAGTATGACCGTCGATAAACGCACCAATCGCCTTTTGCTGCGAGATAACAAAGCGGCGTTAAGCGCGCTTGAACAGTGGGTAGCGCAAATGGATCTGCCGGTCGGGCAGGTTGAGCTGTCGGCGCATATTGTCACCATTAATGAAAAAAGTTTGCGTGAGTTAGGCGTGAAATGGACGTTGGCTGATGCGCAACAAGCTGGTGGCGTTGGGCAAGTCACCACGCTTGGCAGCGACCTCTCCGTAGCGACGGCGACAACGCATGTCGGTTTTAACATTGGACGCATCAACGGACGTTTACTGGATCTTGAGCTTTCCGCGCTCGAACAAAAACAGCAGCTGGATATTATCGCCAGTCCGCGTCTGCTGGCCTCACATCTTCAGCCTGCCAGCATTAAACAGGGGAGCGAAATTCCATATCAGGTTTCCAGCGGGGAAAGTGGCGCGACGTCGGTGGAATTTAAAGAGGCCGTCCTGGGGATGGAAGTTACGCCCACGGTGTTACAAAAAGGTCGCATCCGGCTGAAATTACACATCAGCCAGAACGTTCCGGGGCAGGTGCTACAGCAGGCCGATGGCGAAGTGCTGGCGATTGATAAGCAGGAGATCGAAACGCAGGTCGAGGTCAAAAGCGGAGAAACGTTGGCGCTGGGTGGCATTTTTACCCGTAAAAATAAATCGGGTCAGGATAGCGTACCGTTGCTTGGCGACATTCCCTGGTTCGGGCAATTATTTCGTCATGACGGAAAAGAAGATGAACGACGCGAGTTAGTGGTGTTTATCACGCCACGACTGGTTTCCAGTGAGTAAACAGCCGTAAAAGCGGTAATGTTTTTACGCTGAACGTGTTTCATCTATTTGACGCGCGCAGGTATTTAGCATACAAGGAGTACCGATTTGAGAGTTGGTGCTCTTCGCTGCCTGCGTTCCATGATGATGATTTATCATTCAGGCGGCATTTTGCTGTCTTTTTTACGCTAATCTTACCCGGTGATTTATCGCCAGAGCGGTGGTAGCAAGGCAGCGCGCTTGCAGCGACCAGATATGCAGAGGGATGGGTGATTTATTCAGTTGCCAAACCCGCTGGAGTATTGAGATAATTTTCAGTCTGACTCTCGCAATATCTTATGAGGTTTCAGTTCATGTCCTGCGGCGCTCTCTGAGCGAAGCGGGTTTATCATTAACGAATAGTCTTAGTAGTACCGAAAAAATGGCAGAGAAACGCAATATCTTTCTGGTTGGGCCTATGGGTGCCGGAAAAAGCACTATTGGGCGCCAGTTAGCTCAACAACTCAATATGGAATTTTACGATTCCGATCAAGAGATTGAGAAACGAACCGGAGCTGATGTGGGCTGGGTTTTCGATTTAGAAGGCGAAGAAGGCTTCCGCGATCGCGAAGAAAAGGTCATCAATGAGTTGACCGAGAAACAGGGTATTGTGCTGGCTACTGGCGGCGGCTCTGTGAAATCCCGCGAAACGCGTAACCGTCTTTCCGCTCGTGGCGTTGTCGTTTATCTTGAAACGACCATCGAAAAGCAACTTGCACGCACGCAGCGTGATAAAAAACGCCCGTTGCTGCACGTTGAAACACCGCCGCGTGAAGTTCTGGAAGCGTTGGCCAATGAACGCAATCCGCTGTATGAAGAGATTGCCGACGTGACCATTCGTACTGATGATCAAAGCGCTAAAGTGGTCGCAAACCAGATTATTCACATGCTGGAAAGCAACTAATTCTGGCTTTATATACACTCGTCTGCGGGTACAGTAATTAAGGTGGATGTCGCGTTATGGAGAGGATTGTCGTTACTCTCGGGGAACGTAGTTACCCAATTACCATCGCATCTGGTTTGTTTAATGAACCAGCTTCATTCTTACCGCTGAAATCGGGCGAGCAGGTCATGTTGGTTACCAACGAAACCCTGGCTCCTCTGTATCTCGATAAGGTCCGCGGCGTACTTGAACAGGCGGGTGTTAACGTCGATAGCGTTATCCTCCCTGACGGCGAGCAGTATAAAAGCCTGGCTGTACTCGATACCGTCTTTACGGCGTTGTTACAAAAGCCGCATGGTCGCGATACTACGCTGGTGGCGCTTGGCGGCGGCGTAGTGGGCGATCTGACCGGCTTCGCGGCGGCGAGTTATCAGCGTGGTGTACGTTTCATTCAAGTCCCGACGACGTTACTGTCGCAGGTCGATTCCTCCGTTGGCGGCAAAACCGCGGTCAACCATCCCCTCGGTAAAAACATGATTGGCGCGTTCTACCAGCCTGCTTCAGTGGTGGTGGATCTCGACTGTCTGAAAACGCTTCCCCCGCGTGAGTTAGCGTCGGGGCTGGCAGAAGTCATCAAATACGGCATTATTCTTGACGGTGCGTTTTTTAACTGGCTGGAAGAGAATCTGGATGCGTTGTTGCGTCTGGACGGTCCGGCAATGGCGTACTGTATTCGCCGTTGTTGTGAACTGAAGGCAGAAGTTGTCGCCGCCGACGAGCGCGAAACCGGGTTACGTGCTTTACTGAATCTGGGACACACCTTTGGTCATGCCATTGAAGCTGAAATGGGGTATGGCAATTGGTTACACGGTGAAGCGGTTGCTGCGGGTATGGTGATGGCGGCGCGGACGTCGGAACGTCTCGGGCAGTTTAGTTCTGCCGAAACGCAGCGTATTATAACCCTGCTCACGCGGGCTGGGTTACCGGTCAATGGGCCGCGCGAAATGTCCGCGCAGGCGTATTTACCGCATATGCTGCGTGACAAGAAAGTCCTTGCGGGAGAGATGCGCTTAATTCTTCCGTTGGCAATTGGTAAGAGTGAAGTTCGCAGCGGCGTTTCGCACGAGCTTGTTCTTAACGCCATTGCCGATTGTCAATCAGCGTAACAACAAGAAAGGTCAGGCCGCTTATCAAGCGGTCTATTAGCTTCAGGTTAATTGCAACGTGGTAAGCATTAACCTTTTAGTGGGGTGTTAAATGGATGAATTCAAACCAGAAGACGAGCTGAAACCCGATCCCAGCGATCGTCGTACTGGTCGTTCTCGTCAATCTTCTGAACGTTCTGAGCGTACTGAACGTGGCGAACCGCAGATCAATTTTGATGATATTGAACTTGATGACACTGACGATCGCCGTCCGACTCGTGCGCAAAAAGAGCGCAATGAGGAACCGGAAATCGAAGAAGAAATTGACGAATCCGAAGATGAAACCGTGGATGAAGAGCGCGTAGAGCGTCGTCCGCGTAAGCGCAAAAAAGCAGCCAGTAAACCCGCTTCTCGTCAGTATATGATGATGGGCGTCGGCATTCTGGTTCTCCTGCTGTTGATCATCGGTATCGGTTCTGCGCTAAAAGCCCCCTCGACCTCTTCCAGCGATCAAACCGCGTCTGGCGAGAAGAGTATTGATCTTGCTGGCAATGCGACCGATCAGGCGAATGGCGTGCAGCCAGCGCCGGGAACCACGTCTGCGGAAAATACTCAGCAGGATGTTTCTCTGCCGCCGATCTCTTCTACGCCGACTCAAGGGCAAACCCCGGCGGCAACGGATGGTCAACAACGTGTTGAAGTGCAGGGTGACCTGAACAATGCGCTGACCCAGCCACAAAATCAGCAACAGTTGAATAATGTGGCGGTCAATTCCACGTTGCCGACAGAACCCGCGACGGTCGCGCCTGTTCGCAATGGCAATGCATCGCGTGACACGGCGAAAACGCAAACCGCTGAACGTCCGGCCACTACGCGTCCAGCTCGCCAGCAGGTGGTGATTGAACCGAAAAAACCGCAAGCAACCGTGAAAACGGAACCGAAGCCGGTAGCACAGACGCCGAAGCGTACTGAACCAGCTGCTCCTGTGGCGAGCACGAAGGCACCGGCTGCGACCTCTACGCCAGCACCAAAAGAGAACGCAACTACGGCTCCAGTACAGACGGCATCCCCGGCGCAAACCACGGCAACAACAGCCGCTGGAGGGAAGACCGCAGGTAATGTTGGTTCGTTGAAATCGGCACCGTCCAGCCATTACACTCTGCAGCTGAGCAGTTCCTCTAACTACGACAACCTGAACGGTTGGGCGAAGAAAGAGAATCTGAAAAACTACGTTGTCTATGAAACGACGCGTAATGGTCAGCCGTGGTATGTCCTGGTTTCTGGCGTGTACGCTTCGAAAGAAGAGGCGAAAAAAGCGGTATCTACATTGCCAGCAGATGTCCAGGCCAAAAACCCGTGGGCGAAACCGCTGCGTCAGGTACAGGCCGATCTGAAGTAATCAAGGTTATCTCCCGCAATGGTTTATCATCGCGGGAGTTGCCTGAAGCGCTGGATGCTGTCGGAGCTTTCTCCACAGCCGGAGAAGGTGTAATTAGTTAGTCAGCATGAAGAAAAATCGCGCTTTTTTGAAGTGGGCAGGGGGCAAGTATCCCCTGCTTGATGATATTAAACGGCATTTGCCCAAGGGCGAATGTCTGGTTGAGCCTTTTGTAGGTGCCGGGTCGGTGTTTCTCAACACCGACTTTTCTCGTTATATCCTTGCCGATATCAATAGCGACCTGATCAGTCTCTATAACATTGTGAAGATGCGTACTGATGAGTACGTACAGGCCGCACGCGAGCTGTTTGTTCCCGAAACAAATTGCGCCGAGGTTTACTATCAGTTCCGCGAAGAGTTCAACAAAAGCCAGGATCCGTTCCGTCGGGCGGTACTGTTTTTATATTTGAACCGCTACGGTTACAACGGCCTGTGTCGTTACAATCTGCGCGGTGAGTTTAACGTGCCGTTTGGCCGCTACAAAAAACCCTATTTCCCGGAAGCAGAGTTGTATCACTTCGCTGAAAAAGCGCAGAATGCCTTTTTCTATTGTGAGTCTTACGCCGATAGCATGGCGCGCGCAGATGATGCATCCGTCGTCTATTGCGATCCGCCTTATGCGCCGCTGTCTGCGACCGCCAACTTTACGGCGTATCACACAAACAGTTTTACGCTTGAACAACAAGCGCATCTGGCGGAGATCGCCGAAGGTCTGGTTGAGCGCCATATTCCAGTGCTGATCTCCAATCACGATACGATGTTAACGCGTGAGTGGTATCAGCGCGCAAAATTGCATGTCGTCAAAGTTCGACGCAGTATAAGCAGCAACGGCGGCACACGTAAAAAGGTGGACGAACTGCTGGCTTTGTACAAACCAGGAGTCGTTTCACCCGCGAAAAAATAATTCTCAAGGAGAAGCGGATGAAACAGTATTTGATTGCCCCCTCAATTCTGTCGGCTGATTTTGCCCGCCTGGGTGAAGATACCGCAAAAGCCCTGGCAGCTGGCGCTGATGTCGTGCATTTTGACGTCATGGATAACCACTATGTTCCCAATCTGACGATTGGGCCAATGGTGCTGAAATCCTTGCGTAACTACGGCATTACCGCCCCTATCGACGTACACCTGATGGTGAAACCGGTCGATCGCATTGTGCCTGATTTCGCTGCCGCTGGTGCCAGCATCATTACCTTTCATCCAGAAGCCTCCGAGCATGTTGACCGCACGCTGCAACTGATTAAAGAAAATGGCTGTAAAGCGGGTCTGGTATTTAATCCGGCGACACCGCTGAGCTATCTGGATTACGTGATGGATAAGTTGGATGTGATCCTGCTGATGTCCGTCAACCCAGGTTTCGGCGGTCAGTCTTTCATTCCGCAAACACTGGATAAACTGCGCGAAGTACGTCGTCGTATCGACGAGTCTGGCTTTGACATTCGACTGGAAGTGGACGGTGGCGTGAAGGTGAACAACATTGGCGAAATCGCTGCGGCGGGCGCGGATATGTTCGTCGCCGGTTCGGCAATCTTCGACCAGCCAGACTACAAAAAAGTCATTGATGAAATGCGCAGTGAACTGGCAAAGGTAAGTCATGAATAAGTTTGAAGATATTCGCGGCGTCGCTTTTGATCTCGACGGTACGCTGGTGGACAGTGCTCCTGGTCTTGCTGCTGCGGTAGATATGGCGCTGTATGCGCTGGAGTTGCCCGTCGCAGGTGAAGAGCGTGTTATTACCTGGATTGGTAATGGCGCAGATGTTCTGATGGAGCGCGCATTGACCTGGGCGCGTCAGGAACGTGCGACTCTGCGTAAAACAATGGGTAAACCGCCCGTTGATGACGACATTCCGGCAGAAGAACAAGTACGTATTCTGCGTAAACTATTCGATCGCTACTATGGCGAGGTTGCCGAAGAGGGGACGTTTTTATTCCCGCACGTTGCCGATACGCTGGGCGCATTGCAGGCTAAAGGCCTGCCGCTAGGCTTGGTTACCAACAAACCGACGCCGTTCGTCGCGCCGCTGCTCGAAGCCTTAGATATCGCCAAATACTTCAGCGTGGTGATTGGTGGTGATGATGTGCAAAACAAAAAACCGCATCCGGACCCGCTGTTACTGGTGGCTGAGCGGATGGGAATTGCCCCACAACAGATGCTGTTTGTTGGCGACTCACGCAATGATATTCAGGCGGCAAAAGCGGCAGGTTGCCCATCAGTTGGCTTAACCTACGGATATAACTACGGCGAGGCTATCGATCTCAGCCAGCCTGATGTAATTTATCAGTCTATAAATGACCTTCTGCCCGCATTAGGGCTTCCGCATAGCGAAAATCAGGAATCGAAAAATGACTAAGCCCATCGTTTTTAGTGGCGCACAGCCCTCAGGTGAATTGACCATTGGTAACTACATGGGTGCGCTGCGTCAGTGGGTAAACATGCAGGATGACTACCATTGCATTTACTGTATTGTTGACCAACACGCGATCACCGTGCGCCAGGATGCACAGAAGCTGCGTAAAGCGACGCTGGATACGCTGGCCTTGTATCTGGCTTGTGGTATCGATCCTGAGAAAAGCACCATTTTTGTTCAGTCCCACGTGCCGGAACATGCGCAGTTAGGCTGGGCACTGAACTGCTATACCTACTTCGGCGAACTGAGCCGCATGACGCAGTTTAAAGATAAATCTGCGCGTTATGCTGAGAATATCAACGCGGGTCTGTTTGACTATCCGGTGCTGATGGCGGCGGATATCCTACTGTATCAAACCAACCTGGTGCCGGTGGGTGAAGACCAGAAACAGCACCTGGAACTGAGCCGCGATATCGCCCAGCGTTTCAACGCGCTGTATGGCGATATTTTTAAAGTACCGGAGCCGTTTATTCCGAAATCTGGCGCGCGCGTAATGTCGCTGCTGGAGCCGACCAAAAAGATGTCCAAGTCTGACGATAACCGCAATAACGTTATCGGCCTGCTGGAAGATCCGAAATCGGTAGTGAAGAAAATCAAACGTGCGGTCACTGACTCCGACGAGCCGCCGGTAGTTCGCTACGATGTGCAGAACAAAGCGGGCGTTTCCAACCTGCTGGATATCCTTTCTGCGGTAACGGGCCAGAGCATCCCGGAACTGGAAAAACAGTTCGAAGGCAAGATGTATGGTCATCTGAAAGGCGAAGTGGCTGATGCCGTTTCCGGTATGCTGACTGAATTGCAGGAACGTTATCACCGTTTCCGCAACGATGAAGCCTTCCTGCAACAGGTGATGAAAGATGGCGCGGAAAAAGCCAGCGCGCACGCTTCCCGTACGCTAAAAGCGGTGTACGAAGCGATTGGATTTGTGGCGAAGCCGTAATTTCACATTAATGCCAAAAACCGGGGGAACCCGGTTTTTTATCCTCTTTTTGCAATAATCCGAAAAAATGTGAAGCGCCTCGCCATTTCCATATCTCATAGTTGCCACTTATCTTCAATTTAATGAAGATATAAATATTCACTTTATTGAAAATTTACTATGCGTCGAACGTTTATCAAAAAAGAAGGCGTCGTCATCACGACTCTGGCTCGTTATCTGTTAGGTGAAAAGTGCGGTAATCGACTGAAAACCATAGATGAACTGGCAACTGAATGCCATTCATCGGTTGGTCTGACACAGGCCGCATTGAAAACACTGGAATCTGGCGGTGCGATACGGATAGAACGCCGTGGGCGCAATGGCAGTTATCTGGTGGAAATGGATAACAAAGCGCTGCTGACTCATGTGGATATCAACAATGTGGTATGTGCGATGCCCTTGCCCTATACCCGTTTGTACGAAGGCCTGGCGAGCGGATTGAAAGCCCAATTTGATGGCATTCCTTTTTACTATGCGCATATGCGCGGCGCGGATATTCGCGTGGAGTGTTTACTTAACGGCGTGTATGACATGGCGGTGGTTTCCCGACTGGCGGCGGAAAGTTATCTCACGCAAAAAGGCTTATGCCTCGCGCTGGAGTTGGGGCCGCATACCTACGTTGGCGAGCACCAGTTGATTTGCCGTAAAGGCGAGTCCGCAAACGTGAAGCGCGTGGGGCTGGATAACCGTTCGGCGGATCAGAAAATTATGACCGATGTCTTTTTTGGCGATAGTGATGTGGAACGAGTCGATCTCTCTTATCACGAGAGTTTACAACGCATTGTTAAAGGCGATGTTGATGCTGTTATCTGGAACGTGGTGGCAGAAAACGAACTGACCATGCTGGGATTAGAAGCGACGCCGCTCACAGACGATCCGCGATTTTTACAGGCCACCGAAGCCGTGGTTTTGACGCGAGTCGATGATTACCCGATGCAACAATTGCTGCGTGCAGTTGTTGATAAACAGGCCCTGCTTGCCCATCAACAACGAGTGGTCAGTGGGGAACAGGAACCCAGTTATTAAACGAAAGGCATCTGAAATGGAAACCAGACTCAACCTGCTTTGCGATGCAGGCGTTATTGATAAGGACATCTGCAAAGGCATGATGCAGGTCGTCAACGTACTGGAAACAGAGTGTCATCTACCGGTGCGCAGCGAGCAAGGAATGATGGCGATGACACATATGACGAGCGCACTGATGCGCAGTCGCCGTGGTGAAGAAATAGAGCCGCTGGACGCCGAATTGCTGGCAGAACTGGCGCAATCCAGCCACTGGCAAGCCGTTGTGCAATTGCATCAGGTGTTGTTGAAGGAATTTACACTGGAAGTTAACCCGTGTGAAGAAGGCTATTTGCTGGCCAACCTTTATGGATTATGGATGGCTGCTAACGAAGAGGTTTGAAGCTCCCGACAAATCCACGTCGCACAACCTAAATATTCAAAAAAATGAATATTTAATTCAAGGAACAGAAACGAGGCAACAAGATGTTTGTAGAAGCATTGAAACGCCAGAACCCGGCGCTAATTTCCGCCGCACTAAGCTTGTGGCAAAAGGGCAAGATCGCCCCGGACAGCTGGGTGATCGACGTGGATCAGATACTGGAAAACGGTAAGCGGCTGATTGAGACGGCGCGGCTTTACGGTATTGAACTGTATCTGATGACCAAACAGTTCGGTCGTAATCCGTGGCTGGCAGAAAAACTGCTGGCGCTGGGCTACAGCGGCATTGTGGCGGTGGATTACAAAGAGGCACGAATCATGCGCCGCGCAGGTTTACCGGTGGCGCATCAGGGGCATCTGGTACAAATCCCTTGTCATCAGGTTGCTGACGCCGTTGAACAGGGCACCGACGTCATCACCGTGTTTACACTCGACAAAGCGCGGGAAGTTTCTGCGGCAGCGGTGACGGCCGGGCGGGTCCAGCCTGTGCTGCTCAAAGTTTATAGCGACGATGATTTTCTTTATCCGGGGCAGGAGAGCGGTTTTGCACAGCATTCGCTGCATGAGGTGGTTGCTGAAATCCAGAAACTACCGGGGTTACATTTAGCCGGATTAACCCATTTCCCTTGCCTGCTATGGGATGAGGCTGCCGGGAAAGTTTTGCCAACACCGAACCTCCAGACGCTGGTCAATGCTCGTAACCAACTTCTGAAGTCTGGAGTTGTACTTGAGCAATTAAACGCGCCTTCAGCGACCAGCTGCACTTCGCTGCCATTACTGGCGGAATACGGTGTGACTCATGCCGAACCCGGCCATGCGCTGACGGGGACGATTCCGGCAAACCAGCAGGGCGACCAACCTGAACGTATCGCCATGCTTTGGCTGAGCGAAATTTCCCATCACTTCCGTGGCGACAGCTACTGCTACGGCGGCGGTTATTACCGTCGTGGTCACGCGCAACATGCGCTGGTGTTTACGCCAGAAAATCAAAAGATTACTGAAACCAATATCAAAACTGTGGATGACAGCAGTATCGACTACACCCTGCCGCTGGCAGGCGAGTATCCGGTGAGCAGTGCAGTGGTGCTCTGTTTTCGCACGCAGATTTTTGTCACCCGTAGCGATGTGGTGCTGGTGTCCGGTATTCACCGTGGCGAACCGGAAATCGTTGGTCGTTATGACAGTCTTGGAAGCTCTCTGGAGGCGTAATGGCGCGATTTGTGGTGTTAGTGATTGATAGCTTTGGCGTAGGGGCAATGAAAGATGTCACGTTGGTGCGTCCGCAGGATGCCGGGGCGAATACCTGTGGTCACATCCTGAGCCAGTTGCCGCATTTGCAGCTACCAACGCTGGAGAAAATGGGGCTAATCAACGCATTAGGTTATGCGCCAGGCGATATGCAGCCGTCAGACTCCGCAACCTGGGGCGTGGCAGAGTTGCAACATGAAGGTGGCGACACCTTTATGGGGCATCAGGAAATTTTAGGCACGCGCCCGTTACCGCCGCTGCGGATGCCCTTTCGCGATGTGATTGACCGTGTTGAACAGGCATTAGTCACCGCTGGCTGGCGGGTTGAGCGCCGTGGCGAAGAGTTGCAATTTCTGTGGGTTAATCAGTCGGTTGCCATTGGCGATAACCTCGAGGCGGATTTAGGCCAGGTCTATAACATCACCGCCAATCTCTCTGCGATCTCTTTTGACGACGCAATCAAAATTGGTCGTATCGTGCGTGAGCAGGTACCGGTCGGTCGGGTCATTACATTTGGTGGTCTGTTAACCGACAGCCAGCGCATTCTCGATGCGGCTGAAAGTAAAGAAGGGCGCTTTATTGGCATAAATGCGCCGCGTTCTGGCGCTTATGACAATGGCTTCCAGGTCGTACATATGGGCTACGGCGTCGATGAAAAAGTGCAGGTGCCGCACCAACTGCATCAAGTGGGCGTGCCCACGGTGCTGGTGGGTAAGGTGGCAGATATCGTCAGCAATCCTTATGGCGTGAGCTGGCAAAACCTGGTGGATAGCCAGCGGATTATGGATATCACCCTCGACGAATTTAACACGCATCCGACGGCGTTTATTTGCACCAATATCCAGGAAACCGACCTCGCTGGTCACGCAGAAGACGTCGCACGTTATGCTGAACGTTTGCAGGTCGTTGACCGTAACCTTGTCCGGCTTGTTGAGGCGATGCAGCCAGATGATTGCCTGGTCGTGATGGCGGATCACGGTAACGATCCGACCATTGGTCACAGCCACCATACCCGTGAAGTAGTGCCAGTGCTGGTTTATCAGCAAGGGCTGGTCCACACGCAACTCGGTGTGCGCACCACGCTTTCTGATGTGGGGGCTACCGTGTGTGAATTTTTCCGTGCGCCACCGCCACAAAATGGTCGCTCTTTTCTTTCCTCTCTCCGGTTTGCAGGAGACACCCTATGAGTTTTGATCCGACGGGCTTCACCCTCGCCCATGAGCATCTGCATATTGATCTCTCCGGCTTTAAAAACAACGTGGACTGCCGCCTTGATCAGTATGCGTTCATTTGCCAGGAGATGAACGACCTGATGGCACTGGGTGTGCGTAATGTGATTGAGATGACCAACCGTTACATGGGGCGCAATGCACAATTTATGCTCGATGTAATGCACGAGACGGGGATCAACGTGGTGGCCTGCACCGGTTATTACCAGGACGTGTTTTTCCCGCAACATGTGGCGACCCGCAGCGTGCAGGAACTGGCGCAGGAGATGGTCGATGAAATTGAACAGGGTATCGATGGCACGGAGCTGAAAGCCGGGATCATCGCGGAGATCGGCTCCAGCGAAGGAAAGATTACGCCGCTGGAAGAGAAAGTTTTTATTGCCGCCGCGCTGGCACATAACCAGACCGGACGCCCGATCTCCACGCATACGTCGTTCAGCACGATGGGGCTGGAGCAATTGGCTCTGTTGCAAGCCCACGGAGTTGATCTTTCGCGCGTCACCGTTGGTCACTGCGATCTGAAAGACAACCTCGACAACATTTTGAAGATGATCGATCTCGGCGCGTATGTGCAGTTCGACACCATCGGCAAGAACAGTTACTACCCGGACGAAAAGCGCATTGCGATGCTCCACGCGCTACGTGACCGTGGTTTGCTGAACCGCGTCATGCTGTCGATGGATATTACGCGCCGCTCCCATTTAAAAGCCAACGGTGGTTATGGCTATGACTATTTATTAACCACCTTTATTCCGCAATTGCGCCAGTCAGGATTCAGTCAGGCCGATGTGGATGTGATGTTACGTGAAAATCCCTCTCAATTTTTCCAATAAGGACAGACTCATGAAAAAGATTGGCGTTGCAGGCTTACAGCGTGAGCAAATTAAAAAAACCATTGAAGCGACGGCTCCTGGCTGTTTTGAAGTTTTCATTCATAACGACATGGAAGCGGCGATGAAGGTGAAATCCGGGCAACTGGATTACTACATCGGCGCGTGTAATACCGGTGCGGGCGCGGCATTGTCGATTGCCATCGCGGTGATTGGCTATAACAAAAGTTGCACCATTGCCAAGCCGGGCATTAAAGCGAAAGACGAGCATATCGCCAAAATGATCGCCGAAGGGAAAGTGGCGTTTGGGCTTTCCGTTGAGCATGTCGAACACGCGATTCCGATGCTGATTAACCATCTGAAATAAAAGGCACGACTATGGATCTGTATATTCAGATTATCGTGGTGGCGTGCCTGACGGGTATGACATCGCTTCTGGCGCATCGCTCGGCAGCCGTTTTTCATGACGGTATCCGCCCGATCCTGCCGCAACTGATTGAAGGCTATATGAACCGTCGTGAGGCGGGGAGTATCGCTTTTGGTCTGAGCATTGGTTTTGTGGCCTCGGTGGGGATCTCTTTTACCCTGAAAACCGGGTTGCTCAACGCATGGTTACTCTTTCTTCCTACCGATATCCTCGGTGTCCTGGCGATAAACAGCCTGATGGCGTTTGGTCTTGGTGCTATCTGGGGAATATTGATCCTCACCTGTCTGTTGCCAGTAAACCAGCTGCTGACCGCGCTACCGGTGGATGTATTAGGTAGCCTGGGGGAATTAAGCTCGCCGGTGGTTTCAGCTTTTGCACTGTTCCCGTTGGTGGCGATTTTCTACCAGTTTGGCTGGAAGCAAAGTCTGATCGCCGCCGTGGTGGTTCTGATGACTCGTGTGGTGGTAGTGCGCTATTTCCCACATCTTAACCCTGAATCCATCGAAATCTTTATTGGCATGGTGATGCTGCTAGGGATCGCAATAACTCATGACCTGCGTCATCGTGATGAAAATGATATCGATGCCAGCGGTATGTCGGTGTTTGAAGAGCGTACATCACGGATTATCAAAAACTTACCGTATATCGCCATCGTGGGAGCATTGATTGCCGCCGTTGCCTGCATGAAGATTTTCGCCGGTAGTGAAGTGTCGATCTTCACACTGGAGAAAGCGTACTCCGCAGGCGTAACGCCGGAACAATCGCAAACACTAATCAACCAGGCAGCTCTGGCGGAATTTATGCGCGGGCTGGGTTTTGTACCGTTGATTGCCACCACCGCGTTAGCCACTGGTGTGTATGCAGTTGCGGGCTTTACCTTTGTTTATGCGGTGGGCTATCTCTCGCCGAATCCGATGGTTGCAGCGGTATTAGGCGCAGTGGTTATTTCGGCGGAAGTCTTGCTGCTTCGTTCGATCGGCAAATGGCTGGGGCGCTACCCGTCGGTGCGTAATGCGTCGGATAACATCCGTAACGCCATGAATATGCTGATGGAAGTGGCTCTGCTGGTCGGTTCGATTTTCGCAGCAATTAAGATGGCGGGCTATACCGGATTCTCTATCGCGGTTGCCATTTACTTCCTCAACGAATCTCTGGGCCGTCCGGTACAGAAAATGGCGGCACCGGTCGTAGCCGTAATGATCACCGGCATCCTGCTGAATGTTCTTTACTGGCTTGGTCTGTTCGTTCCGGCTTAAGGAAGGCACCTATGAAGACGTTTCCTTTGCAAAGCCTGACGCTTATTGAAGCGCAGCAAAAGCAGTTTGCGTTGGTGGATACGATTTGCCGCCATTTTCCCGGCAGCGAGTTTCTTACACGCGGGGATTTAGGCTTAACGCCAGGGCTGAATCAACCGCGCATTACTCAGCGTGTGGAGCAGGTGCTGGCTGATGCGTTTCATGCGCCAGCGGCGGCGCTGGTGCAGGGCGCGGGTACTGGAGCAATTCGCGTCGGGCTGGCAGCTTTGCTCAAATCGGGGCAGCGTCTTCTGGTGCATGACGCGCCTGTTTACCCGACGACTCAGGTCATTATTGAGCATATGGGGCTGACGCTTATTACAGCTGATTTCAACAACCTGTCGGCGCTTAAACAGGCCATTGAAGAGCAACAACCAGATGCCGCGCTGGTGCAGCATACGCGCCAGCAGCCGCAGGACAGCTATGTACTGGCAGATGTGCTGGCAACGCTGCGCGCAGCAGGTGTTCCAGCCTTAACCGATGACAACTATGCGGTGATGAAGGTGGCGCGCATTGGCTGTGAATGCGGGGCGAATGTCTCGACATTTTCCTGCTTCAAGCTATTTGGGCCAGAAGGTGTTGGCGCGGTGGTAGGCGATGCTGATGTTATTAACCGTATTCGCGCCACGCTCTACTCCGGCGGCAGTCAGATTCAGGGTGCTCAGGCGCTGGAAGTCTTGCGTGGTTTGGTGTTTGCGCCAGTGATGCACGCGGTGCAGGCGGGGGTATCTGAACGGTTGCTGGATTTACTTAACGGTGGCGCGGTGGCGGAAGTTAAAAGCGCCGTTATTGCCAATGCGCAGTCGAAAGTGTTGATTGTGGAATTTCATCAGCCGATTGCCGCCAGAGTACTGGAAGAGGCGCAAAAGCGCGGTGCCTTGCCTTACCCGGTGGGTGCAGAGTCGAAATATGAAATCCCGCCGCTCTTCTATCGACTTTCAGGAACGTTTCGTCAGGCGAATCCACAACTCGAACATTGCGCGATTCGCATTAACCCGAATCGCAGCGGTGAAGAGACGGTGCTGCGGATTTTGCGTGAGAGTATTGCCAGCGTTTAATTCTGGGACCGATGTTTTCGCAGAGTATGGAGAAAAATACGCCCTCGGAAAATTCAGAGGGCGTTAGCTCATTAAACCGGCGTTAGCCGATTTCTGTCAGAGACTTACTGTGCAGTAGGACCGCAACCGCCAATGATTTTAGAAATAGAAATTGCCGGGTGCAGTAGGTAGTCGTAAGAGCAGTTCTTATCACGGTTTTCAATATGACCAGTACATGCAGTTAACGTAGCCAGTACTGCACCTACCAGTGCAACTTTAATAAATTTGTTCATTTACATTCCCTATGTATTATATATTAATTAATATTCATTGATTATATGAATATAAGCGGACTGCTCATAAATAACGATACAGGAATATTTAATTGGCGTCAGTGAGTGAATGACTTAATTTTGTAAGTCGCTGTAACGGTGAATATAATCCATTAGCAAATGATATTTATTAAGAGGGTATGCTTTATTTGCTGAATATATAAAAAGAGTGATAAAGAGGGCCAGAATTATCTGGCCCGGGTAAAATTAATGGTTAGAGAACCAGTTCAATTTATCGCGCAGGCCAACGACCCGACCAATAATAATTAATGAGGGACTGTTCATTTGCTGCGCCAGCTCGCCCAGTTGCGTGAGCGTACCGTCAATCACGCGTTGCGTTACCGCCGTACCGTTTTCGACAATCGCCACCGGCATTTCGCAAGGCATTCCGTGTTCAATCAGTTTTTGCTGAATGGTCGCGGCCTGATTAAGCCCCATATAGAACACCAGCGTCTGTTTTTCGGCTGCCAGGTTTTCCCAGTCCAGCTCGCCACCGGTTTTTAAGTGTCCGGTAATTAAGCGTACGCTCTGAGCATAATCGCGATGCGTGAGCGGAATGCCCGAATAGGCAGAGCAACCAGACGCTGCGGTAATACCCGGAACTACTGAGAACGGAATACCCGCATTGCACAGTGTTTCAAGCTCTTCGCCACCACGGCCAAAAATAAACGGATCGCCGCCTTTCAGACGCACCACGCGTTTACCTTTTTGCGCTTCCCGCAGCAGGATCTGGTTAATCTCTTCCTGCGGTACGCAGTGGTATCCCGCGCGTTTGCCGACGAAAACGCGATCAGCATCGCGGCGTACCAGATTCATAATATCGTCAGAAACCAGACGGTCGTAGACCACCACATCTGCCTGCTGAATTTGTTGCAGTCCTTTTAGTGTCAGCAGACCGGCATCGCCCGGACCTGCGCCAACCAGCACCACTTCACCGCGATGATCGAGCGGTTCATTGATTAACTGTTCGGTCGTTTCGGTAATGGCTTTCTGATCGTTGTTCGCCAGCGACTGCGCCAGGCGATCATTAACGAACAATTTTTCCCAGAAACGGCGACGTTCACCCATCGTGGCGAACTGTCGTTTGACCCGACCGCGTAACTGCCCCGCATATTTTGCTACCTGGCCGAGATGCAGCGGCAGCAGTGATTCAAGTTTTTCGCGCAACAGTCGCGCCAGAACTGGAGAGGTGCCGCCAGAGGAGACCGCTACCATGAGCGGGGAGCGGTCAATAATCGACGGCATAATAAAGCTGGCGGCTTTCGGCGCATCGACCACGTTACAGAAGATACGACGAGATTCGGCGGCTTCGCTGACACGCTGGTTAAGCGCGTCATCATCCGTCGCCGCAATTGCCAGCCAGCAGGTGTCGAGAAGGCTTTCATCAAATGGCCCTTCGACGAGGGTTAACATGCCTGCATCTGCCCATGCGGTGAACTGTGGAATAAACGCTAATGCATTCACCGTTAAGCGAGCACCTGCGTCTAACAGCAACCTTGCTTTGCGTTCCGCGACATCACCACCGCCGACAATCAAACAGTCGCGGTCGCGTAATTGGCAAAATATAGGCAAATGATCCACGTAAAAACCCCTTAATAATTAACCGGCAGCCGTTTCAGTTTGATTAAATTTGTCCGCAACCGGACGATTAGCTTTCGGCGTAGCATACCAATAACCCAATCCCATGAATACGGCACCCGATAAAGTATTACCCAGCGTCACCCACAGCAGGTTATGACCAATACCCGCCAGCGTGTAGGCTTCGCTGTGGTTGCCGAACCATGAGAGCGCGAACAGCGTCATGTTAGCGATGGAGTGCTCGTAACCGGACGCAATAAACGCCAGCAGACACCACCAGATTGCGATAAATTTCGCCGCGCCTTCAGTACGCAGTGCCATCCAGATTGCCAGACAAACCAGCCAGTTACACAATGCGCCTTTGAAGAACAGTACCATTGCCGGTGCGGTGGTTTTAGCCAGCGCGACGGAGTGAACAATACTGGTATCTACTGGCAAAAGGCTACCACCGCCCCAGCTATAAAGCATGGCAACAAAGACGGAACCGACCAGGTTACCCAGCCAGGTTTGCGGCAGGATTGCCCACATTTGCCCGTGGCTAATGGTGCCCGCTTTCACCCCAAAGGTGAGGAACATGGTGTGTCCGGTGAACAGTTCAGAACCGGCGATAATGACCAGTGTTAAGGCGATACCAAAGGTCGCGCCCATCACCAGAGGACGTACGGACGGATCGAGCAAATTACCGAGCGTGAAAATCAGGATGATCCCCAGCCCCACATACGCGCCCGCCATCGCGGAGCTTACCCAGAAGCCGAGCGGGTTATTTGCCGACAGGCGTGCAATGCGCGCAGCGTTAGCCGCACACTTATTAATAGTGTCTGTAAACATTTGATTATCCTTTAAAAAATAAAAACAAAAAATAAAACAAAAAGTTTAAAAAATGTCCTGCAATATACTTAAGGTCATTACAGGACAATGCAAAAAGGGGAGGCATTGCGCCTCCCGTTAAAACAATTAACCGCGTAGCTGTACCACGCCGTCTTTCACTCGTGCCTCGTAATGCTTGACGGAAAACTGTTCATCTTCCATGCATAAACCGTCGCTTAAGCGAAAACGCTGTTTTTTCAGCGGACTGGCGACCCACAGCTCGCCCTGGTGTTCCGCAATCAGCCCGCGTGACAGCACGCTGGATTCGAAGAACGGATCGATGTTGCTGATCGCAAACACCTGGTCGCTGTGATACGGGCGGAAAATCGCTACCTGCTCGTCACCTAACAGCGCGCAGACGCCGGTTTCAGGCAGGATGTCATCAATTTTGCAGATGTCTTTCCACTGGCTCATGCGTTGTCCTCCACCAGAGTTACCGGGATACGTTCATACGGCGTTGCCGGACGGTGCTGTTCGCGCTCTGGCACCATCTGCACGTTCGGGTCACGCTTATCGCTGTTGATGAAGTGTTTGAAGCGAGTCTGCGCAGACGGCGTATTGACCGTTTCAGTCCACTCACACACTACCGCTTCACGCAGGCGCGCCATCTCTTCTTCCAGATGTGCGTTCAGCCCCAGCTTGTCGTCAATGATCACCGCTTTCAGGTAATCAATGCCGCCTTCGAGGTTTTCTAACCACGGTGCGGTACGCGTCAGTTTGTCGGCAGTACGGATGTAGAACATCATGAAGCGGTCAAGATATTTGATCAGCGTTTCGCGATCGATATCCGCTGCCAGCAGATCCGCATGACGCGGTTTCATGCCGCCGTTACCGCACACATACAGGTTCCAGCCTTTTTCAGTGGCGATAATACCCACATCTTTACCCTGAGCTTCTGAACATTCACGGGTACAGCCGGAGACACCGAACTTCATTTTGTGCGGCGTACGGATGCCTTTGTAGCGGTTTTCCAGTTCCACGCCGAGGCCGACGCTGTCGCCAACGCCGTAGCGGCACCAGGTGCTACCCACGCAGGTTTTCGCCATACGCAGTGCTTTCGCATACGCATGACCGGTTTCGAAACCTGCTTCAATCAGATGACGCCAGATCTCCGGCAGATCGTCTTTCTGTGCGCCAAACATCGCCAGACGCTGGGAGCCGGTGATTTTGGTGTAGAGATTAAATTCACGCGCGATACGACCCACTGCCATCAGCCCTTCTGGGGTGATTTCACCACCCGGAGAACGCGGGATCACCGAGTAGGTGCCGTCTTTCTGGATGTTAGCGAGGAAGTTGTCGTTAGAATCCTGCAGCGGAGTATGTTCCGGCTTCAGAATGTATTCGTTCCAGCAGGAGGCCAGCAGCGAACCGACGGTCGGTTTACAAACCTCACAACCGTAGCCTTTACCGTGTTTCGCCAGCAGTTCTTCGAAGGTTTTAATGCCTTCAACGCGGATCAAATGGAACAGTTCCTGACGCGAATAAGCAAAGTGTTCGCACAGGTTATTGTTAACTTCGATACCCTGTTTTGCCAGTTCCGCGTTCAGTACCTGAGTGACCAGCGGGATACAGCCACCGCAGCCAGTACCCGCTTTGGTTTCGGCTTTCAGCGCCGCAACGGTGTGGCAGCCTTTGTTGATGGCAGCAATCAGATCGCCTTTGGTGACGTCAAAGCAGGAGCAGATTTGCGCGCTGTCCGGCAGTTTATCAACACCAATAGACGGCTTGCCGCTACCTGAGTGCGCCGGCAGGATCAGGGAATCCGGGTTTTCCGGCAGTTCGATTGCGTTCAGCACCAGTTGCAGCAGGTTACCGTAGTCGCTGGTATCACCCACCAGTACTGCACCGAGCAGGGTTTTGTTGTCTTCGCTGACAATCAGGCGTTTGTAGATCTCTTTACTTTCGTCGAGGTAAACGTAGCTACGTGCGCCAGGCGTGCGACCGTGAGCATCGCCAATACCGCCTACGTCTACGCCCAGCAGTTTCAGCTTGGCGCTAAGGTCAGCACCTTCAAAGGCGTTTTCGCTACCGAGAATATGGTCAACGGCGACCTGCGCCATTTTGTAGCCAGGTGCTACCAGACCAAATACACGGTTGTTCCAGCTTGCGCATTCACCGATGGCGTAGATATCTGGATCGGAAGTCTGGCAGGAATCATTAATGACGATACCCCCACGCGGAGCAACGTCCAGACCACACTGGGTTGCCAGCTTATCGCGCGGACGGATACCGGTAGAGAAGACGATAAAGTCGACTTCCAGTTCGCTGCCGTCGGCAAAACGCATGGTTTTACGCGCTTCGACACCTTCCTGCACAATCTCAAGAGTGTTTTTGCTGGTGTGAACGCGTACACCCATGCTTTCGATTTTGCGACGCAATTGCTCGCCGCCCATCTGATCAAGCTGTTCCGCCATCAGCATAGGGGCAAATTCGATAACGTGGGTTTCAATGCCTAAGTTTTTCAGCGCGCCAGCGGCTTCCAGACCTAACAGGCCGCCGCCAACAACGGCACCGCGCTTACTGCGACGGGCGCAGGATTCAATGGCGTTGAGGTCTTCAATGGTGCGATAGACAAAGCAGTCCTGAGTATCAGAACCTTTGATTGGCGGGATCCACGGATAGGAACCGGTCGCCATGATCAGCTTGTCATAAAAAACGGTACGTCCGGCGCTGGAGTGAATCACCTTCTCCTGACGGTTGATGGTGATAGCGCGTTCGCCGACCAGAACTTTAATACCGTGTTTTTCGTAAAAGCCTTCGCGCACCAGCGACAGCTCTTCGGCGGTGTGGTGAGAGAAGTAAGACGAGAGGTGTACGCGGTCATAAGCGATGCGCGGTTCTTCACAGAAAACGGTAATATCAAAGTTGGCCGCATCAGATTTATCAAGAAGATCTTCGATAAAGCGATGGCCGACCATACCGTTACCGATAATTGCGAGTCTGACTTTGCTCATTTTTGCCTCGATTTCTTTTCTATTACCGCCTACCTTAACGATTCAGCAACCCCGCTTATTGATGTAAATCAAATTCACCTTTATATACTCCTTAAGAGGTATATTGCTGATTTGTATAAATTTTCTTAAGTCACGGAATTGTCTGACATTTCATTCGTGTGCAAAAAATAGACAAAATGAACGGGTTTATAGAAATAGACGTACGTAGCGGGGTAAGTGAGGAAAAGGCCGGACGACGATAGCGCCGCCCGGCATGAGCAATTAATGAGAGGTCAGGGTGTTATGCTGACGGTGACGGCTGACGAAACCTAACAGGAAGCACATCACAAAGACGACAGCGTACAGACCGTTTGCCGTCAGCAGCGCCGCCTTTGGACCGCTATGTTCAACAATCGGGCCGGTAACGACAAAGGTCAGCATGGTACCGATGGTCCCGCAGGTCAGGACAAAGTTAACCAGTTTTGGTGACGGTACTTTGGTTTGCTGTGAACCCAGGGTGATGATGGTGGTATAGATCGCGCTGGAGAAGAAGCCCAGGGCGAGAATTGACCACGCCATATGTGCCGGTGTTCCGGTGTTAAAGACGTACATCAGAATCGCAGCCAGACCGGCCAGTACGGTCAGAATACGTTGCAAATCAAAGAAGCGAAGAATAAAGCTGAACGCCCACATGCCGACCATATATGACATCCAGAAGTTACTCACCAGCGTACCTGCGTCGTTCAGGCTCATGCCCAGGCCTTTGGCATACTCTGGTACCCAGGAGATAAAACCTAACTGACCGAGGATGTAGCACAGCGCTGCAATTGAGAGAAACAGTACGCCGATGCCCCATTTTTCTTTCGCTACTGGAGCATCCGTTTTTGGCGCATGTTTGCCCAGTGCCGGAAACTCACAGCCGAAGGTCAGAATAAAAATAGCGACGTAAACCAGCCCGATGCAGGCATAAACCCAGTACCACTCAATGCTGCGCGCCAGCAGAAACGCGGCGATCATTGGGAAAATCATCCCTGCCATACTGAAGAAGGAGTCGGTAAATAACAGGCGAGAACCGCGCTGACGCCCTTCATACATTTGTGTTATCAGGAATGTACCAATCGACATAGTGATACCGCTGACCACCCCGAGAATGAACATCGCCGCCGAGAACAGCGCCAGGCTGTGGCTAAACATCAAACCAGCAACCGCTAGCACCATCAGGAGAAAGCCAAAACGTAACTGCGTTTTTAACGGGACGATTTCCATCAGCCAGGCATTGAGGAAGATAGAGATTAAAATGCCAGCATTGAGGAAGGTGAAGGTGTTACTCATACTGGAAACAGGCAGATTGAAATAATCGGCGATATTTCCCATCACCATCCCGGTGACAATAACCAACGCACCCGTCAGTGCGTAGGAGAGAAAGCTAATCCATGTGAGCTTGATGCGATTGCTGTTAGTCATGATTGGCCTGCGTTCAAAAATAAAATGGCATAGCGGGATATGCCGCGAGCGGGCGATTTTAGGTGATTTTGTGATCTGTTTAAATGTTTTATTGCAATCGGTTGCTAAATTGCATTTTAAGGGTGATTTTGATCACGGAATAAAAAGTGATCGTCAGGTTACATATATTTCAGATACGTAAAATTAGGTAAAGGGATGGCCTTGTTCTTGAAGGCTATTTAGAATCTCTTCACTTGCTTTTTTTCTGCTCTGTTTGTTAAGGAAATCTCATGTTCAAATCGACCCTGGCGGCGATGGCTGCTGTTTTCGCTCTTTCTGCTCTTTCTCCCGCAGCAATGGCAGCGAAAGGGGACCCGCACGTATTGTTGACAACCTCAGCTGGTAACATCGAACTGGAGCTGGATAAACAAAAAGCGCCAGTATCTGTGCAAAACTTTGTCGATTATGTGAACAGCGGTTTTTATAACAACACAACCTTTCACCGCGTCATTCCTGGCTTTATGATTCAGGGCGGCGGTTTCACCGAGCAGATGCAGCAGAAAAAACCAAACCCGCCAATCAAAAATGAAGCCGATAACGGCCTGCGCAACACGCGTGGCACCATCGCGATGGCGCGTACCGCTGACAAAGACAGCGCCACCAGCCAGTTCTTTATCAACGTTGCCGATAACGCCTTCCTCGACCACGGTCAGCGTGATTTCGGTTACGCGGTATTTGGTAAAGTGGTGAAAGGCATGGACGTTGCCGATAAGATTTCCCAGGTGCCGACTCATGATGTTGGTCCGTACCAGAATGTGCCGTCAAAACCGGTAGTTATCCTTTCCGCTAAAGTCCTGCCGTAATGATTTCTCGCGCGGGCAATCTTGCCCGCGCTTCTGCTCTCCCGGCGTAACCCGGATTTGCCGCTTATACTTGTGGCAAATGGACACGTTCAGGGAGGCATCAAGTGAAGAAACTCACCGATAAGCAAAAGTCCCGTCTCTGGGAGCTTCAGCGTAATCGTAATTTCCAGGCCAGTCGCCGTCTTGAAGGCGTCGAGATGCCTTTAGTTACTCTTACTGCCGCAGAGGCTTTAGCGCGCCTTGAAGAGCTGAGGAGGCACTATGAGCGATAAATTCGGCGAAGGGCGCGATCCGTATCTTTATCCTGGCCTTGATATCATGCGTAACCGGCTGAACATCCGCCAGCAACAGCGGCTGGAACAGGCCGCTTACGAAATGACGGCGCTGCGTGCTGCGACCATTGAGCTTGGTCCGCTGGTGCGCGGTTTACCGCATTTGCGCACTATCCATCGCCAGCTGTATCAGGATATTTTCGACTGGGCGGGGCAACTGCGTGAAGTTGATATTTATCAGGGCGATACGCCGTTCTGCCACTTTGCTTATATCGAAAAAGAGGGCAATGCCCTGATGCAGGATCTGGAGGAAGAAGGGTATCTGGTTGGCCTGGAGAAAACGAAGTTCGTCGAGCGGCTGGCACACTACTATTGTGAAATCAACGTCCTGCATCCCTTCCGTGCGGGAAGTGGTCTGGCACAGCGTATCTTCTTCGAGCAACTGGCGATTCATGCTGGTTATCAACTGAGCTGGCAGGGTATCGATAAAGAGGCCTGGAATCAGGCAAATCAGAGTGGGGCAATGGGGGATCTCACTGCGCTGCAGACGATATTTAGCAAAGTGGTAAGCGAAGCCGGGGAATCTGAGTAAAATAGCGCGGTTCTTTCGTACCGGAGCCGCCATGATCCTGCTTATTGATAACTACGATTCTTTCACCTGGAACCTCTACCAGTATTTTTGTGAACTGGGGGCCGACGTGTTGGTTAAGCGCAACGATGCGTTAACGTTGGCGGATATCGACACACTCAAACCGCAGAAAATTGTTATCTCACCTGGACCCTGTACGCCGGACGACGCAGGGATCTCCCTTGACGTTATTCGCCACTACGCCGGGAGTTTGCCGATTCTTGGCGTCTGCCTCGGTCATCAGGCAATGGCGCAGGCTTTTGGTGGCAAAGTTGTGCGCGCCGCAAAGGTGATGCACGGCAAAACCTCGCCGATCACACATTACGGTGAGGGCGTATTTAAGGGGCTGGCAAATCCACTCACCGTGACACGCTACCATTCGCTGGTGGTGGAGCCTGACTCATTACCGGAGTGCTTTGAAGTGACGGCCTGGAGCGAAACCCGCGAGATTATGGGGATTCGCCATCGCCAGTGGGATCTGGAAGGTGTGCAGTTCCATCCAGAAAGTATTCTCAGCGAACAAGGACATCAACTGCTGGCTAATTTCCTGGAACGCTGATTTCTGATTGCCATTTAGTGATTTTTTATGCATATTTTGTGATTATAATTTCACGTTGAGTTATGCGTAACAGGGTGATCATGAGATGGCAATTGAACAAACAGCAATTACACGCGCGACTTTCGATGAAGTGATCCTGCCGATTTATGCTCCGGCAGAGTTTATTCCGGTAAAAGGTCTGGGCAGCAGAATCTGGGATCAGCAAGGCAAGGAGTATGTCGATTTCGCGGGTGGCATTGCAGTTACGGCGTTGGGCCATTGCCATCCTGCGCTGGTGAACGCGTTAAAAACCCAGGGCGAAACTCTGTGGCATATCAGTAACGTTTTTACCAATGAACCGGCGCTGCGTCTTGGTCGTAAACTGATTGAGGCAACGTTTGCCGAACGCGTGGTGTTTATGAACTCCGGCACGGAAGCTAACGAAACTGCCTTTAAACTGGCACGCCATTACGCCTGTGTGCGTCATAGCCCGTTCAAAACCAAAATTATTGCCTTCCATAACGCTTTTCATGGTCGTTCGCTGTTTACCGTCTCGGTGGGCGGGCAGCCAAAATATTCCGACGGCTTTGGGCCAAAACCGGCAGACATCATCCACGTTCCCTTTAATGATCTCCACGCAGTGAAAGCGGTGATGGATGATCATACCTGTGCGGTGGTGGTTGAGCCGATTCAGGGCGAGGGCGGCGTGACGGCTGCGACGCCAGAGTTTTTGCAGGGCTTGCGCGAACTCTGTGATGAGCATCAGGCATTATTGGTGTTTGATGAAGTGCAGTGCGGGATGGGGCGGACCGGCGATCTGTTTGCTTACATGCATTACGGCGTGACGCCGGATATTCTGACCTCCGCCAAAGCGTTAGGCGGCGGCTTCCCGATTAGCGCCATGCTGACTACGGCGGAGATTGCTTCTGCGTTTCATCCTGGTTCTCACGGTTCCACCTACGGCGGCAATCCACTGGCCTGTGCAGTAGCTGGCGCGGCGTTTGATATCATCAATACCCCTGAAGTGCTGGAAGGCATTCAGGCGAAACGCCAGCGTTTTGTTGACCATTTGCAGAAGATCGATCAACAGTACGATGTGTTTAGCGATATTCGCGGTATGGGGCTGTTGATTGGCGCGGAGCTGAAACCACAGTACAAAGGTCGGGCGCGTGATTTCCTGTATGCGGGTGCAGAGGAAGGCGTAATGGTGCTGAATGCCGGGCCTGATGTGATGCGTTTTGCGCCGTCGCTGGTGGTGGAAGATACGGATATCGATGAAGGGATGCATCGTTTCGCCCACGCGGTGGCGAAGGTGATTGGGGGTAAATAAGACGCATCAGGCAAAAGATGTCGGATGCGGCGTGAACGCTGTATCCGAAGGTAGCCTGTATTACGCCTTCGAATCCCGCAACTTGCGACTCAGCCAAATCCCATGATGTGGTCGCTGACGCCATGCCATCGACGAAATGGTGTGCATGGTGTTCAGATGACCAATAACCCGCTGTAAATGCTGCTCCAGCGTACCTGCCGCGCCTTCGTGCGGCTGCATCTCCGGCGCATCCATGATATTGGCATCGCCAGAACTCCCCGGTTCGTCATATTCCAGTCGCTGCTGACAACGCTGAATGGCGATTTCACAAGACTGCAAATATTCTTGCGCCAGTTCAGGTGGCAATGCCCGGTGTTCCCGTGCCAGCGTGGTCATGGCATTGATATGCTCAACAATAAACTGACTGTGCGTTACCCACAGTTTCATATCTGCCAGATAATGGCTGTTGAATGCCGGTTCCTGCATCGCCTGATTCAATGAGTTATACAGAGTGTTATGCGCCTGATTCACCCGCATTCGCTGCCAGGCCAGTGGCGTTGGTTGCGGATCTTCACTCAGAATCAAACGAATCGCTTCCTGATAGGCTTCTAAAGCGTCATGGGCGTTTTTACGCAATAACCCGCTCTGCCACTGCGGCCACAGCCAGACTGTTCCGCCGAAAGCAATCAAACAACCAATAATGGTGTCGATAAGACGCGGAAGGATGTACTGCTCACCGTTCAGCCACAACAGTTGCAGGGTATATACTGCGGTAATGGTAAAACCGACCGTCGCCCAGCCGTAGTTTTTGCGCAATATCAGGTAGCTGGCGAGGGTGGTAATCAGCATCAAGGTCAGGGTGTAACCTTCGGGAATTTTAAAGTGCAGCGCCACGCCCGCAATGATTAACCCGACCACGGTTCCCACGGAGCGATTCACAATCCTCAGACGGGTTGCGCCATAGCCATTTTGCGTCACCAGCAATACTGTCATCAGGATCCAGTACGACTTCGGCAGATGCAGCGCGGTGCCCATCAGGCTGGCAACGCTTAACATCACACTGAGTCGTCCAGCATTGCGTAGCGCTGGAGATTTCAGTGACAGATAACTTTTTAGCGCCGGCAGTAACGGCATTCGCCGCTGTTTATCGGCCAGTAAATCACGGGCATAGAGCGGTTTTTGGGTGCGTAGTACACGAGCGATGCGGCTGAAGTGCCAATAGCAGAATTGCCCAACAGGATTATCCGGATGCTGGCGGGCGATTTTTTCCAGTGCGCCAATTTGTTTTTCCATCGTAAAGCGCGTCGGCAGGCGATGGTAAAGAATGTCATCAGCCAGCACACGCAGGCGAGTGGCGACAGTTTGCGCATTCCAGCGGATAACTTCTTCTGCATGGCTACGCTCGACCAGCTTTTGCACCTCTTCCGGCTGATGCAAACTGACCGAAATATGTTCCTGCAAATCCAGCGCCTCCTGGAAAATACGCAGCATCCGCTTGTAATCGGTATTATTTTGCGCGGAAAGCATATGCATTTGCTGATAGCACTGGGTAATTAAATCGACCGCTTTTTGCTGGCGCACCAGCAGCGGCGGCAGCGCTTTTTCAGGGTCGGTGTGCTGGGTAAGCAGGCTGTATTTAGCTTCGCAATAATCTGCCAGTTCACGGTACAGCAGACTTAGTGACTCGCGCAGCGGTTGTTCGCGCCAGATCCAGAACCAAAACCAGTTAAACAATCCGTACCAGAGAGTGCCCAACGCATAGATGAGCAACGGTTCCCAGACTGGCATGTATCCCGCCAGACTGAGGGTAAAAATGGCGGCGAGCAGCGATGCGGGAAGCAATTTTGCGTGCAATGGCCCCAGCTCAGCAGTGACGCCAAGTACCAGCGTTAGTCCAGTCAGCAAAAAGGGCAAGGGAACATCTTTTGCCAGTAACAGCTGTGTCAGCAAGCTACAGGTGGCAAACAGCGACGCACCAATGATTAAGCGTTTGAAAAAACGTTTATGAGGCGTATCAAGGCCCGCAATATTGCAACAAGCAGGAACGAGGGAGAAGAGCAGACCGAATCGTAATTCGCCAAGCATTAACCCAACGGCCACGGGCAAACATAGCACTAGCGTTTGTCGTAGTGCATAGTTGATATCGGGGTGATAAATCAGTCTGCGCCACATCGGGGGAAACAAAATGGCGCGCTACTCAGTAACGCGCCACTCCGACGGGATTAACGAGTGCCGTAAACGACGATGGTTTTACCGTGTGCGGAGATCAGGTTCTGATCTTCCAGCATCTTCAGAATGCGTCCCACGGTTTCACGAGAACAGCCGACAATCTGACCGATTTCCTGACGGGTAATTTTGATTTGCATACCGTCCGGGTGAGTCATGGCATCCGGTTGTTTTGCCAGGTTCAGCAGAGTCTGTGCAATGCGGCCCGTCACGTCGAGGAACGCCAGGTTGCCCACTTTCTCTGAAGTGACTTGCAGACGACGCGCCATCTGTGCAGACAGACGCATCAGAATGTCCGGGTTTACCTGAATCAATTGGCGAAATTTTTTGTACGAAATTTCAGCCACTTCACAGGCGGTTTTCGCACGTACCCATGCGCTACGTTCCTGGCCCTCTTCAAACAGGCCCAGTTCGCCAATAAAATCACCCTGATTCAGATAGGAGAGGATCATTTCTTTACCCTCTTCGTCTTTGATCAGCACTGCCACAGAGCCTTTAACGATGTAGTACAGCGTTTCCGCTTTTTCACCCTGGTGAATAAGCGTGCTCTTGGATGGGTACTTATGAATGTGGCAATGAGACAAGAACCATTCGAGAGTCGGGTCTGTTTGCGGTTTGCCAAGCACCATGCGCGGTTATCCTCTGTTATAAGCTTTCTCCAGAGCCAGATAACGCCGCTGTCTCTGGATTGCCGAAATATGCTTCCCGCTACCTGGGAAGGGGCTATCAACTGTACTGCACGGTAATGTGACGTCCTTTGCATACATGCAGTACATCAATGTATTACTGTAGCATCCTGACTGTTTTAGCATAGCTTTCGCTTTGTGTCTCCTGGTGTCTCGCTTCAGCATGACCCAGGTCGCCTTCCGTTGCGCGATTTGGTTAGTACGCGTACTCTGTCAGGAAAATTGACGCAGTGGAGTAGCAAAAATGCAAGCGCGAGTGAAGTGGGTCGAAGGGTTAACTTTTCTGGGCGAATCCGCCTCTGGTCACCAGATTTTAATGGACGGCAACTCAGGCGATAAAGCGCCAAGTCCGATGGAAATGGTGTTGATGGCGGCGGGGGGCTGTAGCGCCATCGATGTGGTTTCTATCCTGCAAAAGGGGCGTCAGGATGTGGTCGATTGTGAAGTAAAATTGACCTCTGAACGCCGCGAAGAGGCACCACGCCTGTTTACGCACATTAATCTGCATTTTATCGTCACCGGTCGCGACCTGAAAGACGCAGCGGTTTCGCGTGCGGTAGATCTCTCTGCCGAGAAATATTGTTCAGTGGCGTTGATGCTGGAAAAAGCGGTGAATATTACTCACTCGTATGAAGTGGTTGCCGCGTGATTTGATGTCAGGAGTACGATGCCGGATAATTGTTTATCCGGCATATTAGCAGAGTTACTCGATTTTCTTTCCTTCCATCAATCGTTGCACCAGTGGCAGCATAATTAACTCCATTGCCAGACCCATTTTACCGCCCGGCACCACTAATGTATTGATGTGGGAAATGAATGAGCCCTGCAACATCGCCAGCAGCCAGGGGAAATCGATCCCTTCCAGATTACGAAAATGGATCACCACAAAGCTTTCATCCAGTGATGGAATGCCCTTTGCCGCGAACGGGTTTGAGGTGTCGACAGTGGGAACGCGCTGGAAGTTAAGATGGGTGCGGGAAAACTGCGGCGTGATGTAGTTGATATAGTCTTCCATTGAACGCACTACTGAGTCCATCACCGCTTCTCGTGAGTGCCCGCGCTCGCTGGTGTCGCGGATCAGTTTTTGAATCCACTCCAGGTTAACGATAGGCACCACGCCAACCAGTAAATCCACATGTTGCGCAACGTTATGATGTGGTGTGACCACGCCGCCGTGTAGCCCTTCATAAAACAGTACATCAGTGGGTTCCGGTAAAGGTTGCCATGGGGTGAATGTCCCCGGCACCTGATTCCACGGTACGGCTTCGTCGTACGTATGCAGATATTTGCGTGATTTTCCTTTGCCGCTCTGACCGTATTCAATGAAGGTTTGTTCCAGCAGGCCGAAGTCGTTCGCTTCGGGGCCAAAGTAGCTGATATGCCGCCCGGCATCACGCGCCTTGCGGATCGCCATGTCCATTTCCGGGCGCGTGTAACGGTGAAAACTGTCGCCTTCCACCTCAGCTGCATGCAGATTTAACTGCGCGAATATTTTACGAAACGCGAGACTGGTGGTGGTGGTCCCCGCGCCGCTGGATCCTGTTACCGCAATGACCGGATGTTTGGCAGACATAGTAACTCCATGACTTAGCTATCATTATTATCTCGTCCGCCGACGGCTGCAGGTTATTCGCGAAACTGACTGCGCGGCATGATATTGACCGTTTCGTGCAGCTCCGACCATACCAGCACCGCTTCTCCGCACTGTAGCTGGCGTTTGACGTCGGCGACTTTCTGTTCAAGTGTACGCTCATGTTCACCATAATCGGTGCCTTCGCGTAACACAAAACTTTCAATTAAATTTTCCAGCGTTTCGGGGGAGAGTTCTTGCCACGGAATCAACATGATTTCGCCTCCAGATACGTTGTTAACCAGTCAGGAATGCGTGACTCCAGCCACATTTGCGGATGAAATAATGTACCGCCAAGAAAGCCAACATGACCACCATGTTCAGTCAGTTGATACTCCACCTGCGGGGGGAGATTTTCCGGTTTCGGGATCACCTGATGATCCATAAACGGATCGTCTTTGGCGTGAATAATCAGTGTCGGTTTGGCGATCTGGTTCAGCATCGGCATGGCGCTACACTGACGATAATAGTCGATAGCGTCAGCGTAGCCGTGAATTCTGGCGGTGATCAGATCGTCAAATTCACGGATGCGACGTACCGATTTTAACTGTGCGAGATTAATCGGCAGCGTACCGGGATAGGCTGCCAGTTTGCGCGCAGCATTGGCTTTTAACAGGTTCAGCAAGTAACGCTGATAAACGCGGGAAAAGCCTTTTTCCATATGATAACTACAGGCTTCCAGCATAAATGGCGCGGAGACAATTACCGCTGCATCAATCGGGAGGTTATTACCTTCTTTTGCCAGCAAACAGGCGAGCATATTACCGCCGAGCGAATAGCCGACGGCAGCCGTTGGCGCATGTCCAAATTCGCGCTGCAGCCAGCGTAAAAACCAGCTGGCGTCTTCGGTTTCGCCCGAATGGTAAATGCGGTGCATACGGTTTGGTTCACCGCTGCATCCGCGAAAATGCATCACCACGCCCAGCCAGCCGCGTTTTTGCGCCGCCTCGACCAGACCGTGGGCGTAAGGGCTATTGAGGCTGCCCTCCAGCCCGTGAAACACCACTAAACGCGGTTTCTGTTTCGCCTGGGCAGGGTCTTCACTCCATGCGAGATCGACAAAATCGCCGTCGGGCAACTCCAGTCGCTGCCAGTGCGGGGTGAATTTCACCTTGCGACGAAACAGACGCGGCAGCATGGTTTGCAGATGACAATTGCTAAAGCCGCGCATAGGGGTGAATTCAGCACTGCTGCTGAATTCATTGGCATCGGTCGTCGTTATCTGCGCCATCAGTTGCTTTGGCCTTCCAGCAGCATCTGCTCAAGCTGCTCCTGGGCTTCCAGCCACGCCATTTCGCACTCTTCCAGGCCGGATTTGGCGCTGGCTTGCTGTTGCAGGCAGGCGGTCAACTCCGCTTTACGGCTTTGATCGTACAGTTCGCTGTCGCCGAGTTTCTCTTCCGCCTGCGCCAGTTGCGCGTTCAGCTTCTCCATCTCTTTTTCCAGACGGGCGATTTCTTTACGCAGTGGCTGGGTTTGCGCACGCAGCTCCGCTTCCCGACGCTTCTGGTCTTTACGTGCCTGGGCGCTGTTCGCGTTCTCTTTTGGCGCGTCGTCGGTCTGGTTTTCCTGCTTTTGAACGTCGCTCAACCACTGTTGATAATCTTCCAGATCGCCGTCGAACGGTTCGACTTTACGATCGTGAACCAGATAGAGATCGTCAGTGGTGGAACGCAACAAATGGCGGTCGTGCGAAACGACAACCAATGCGCCTTCAAACTCGATTAACGCTTCAGTCAGTGCCTGGCGCATGTCGAGGTCAAGGTGGTTAGTCGGTTCGTCGAGCAGCAGTAGATTCGGACGCTGCCAGACGATTAATGCCAGCACCAGGCGGGCTTTTTCCCCACCGGAGAAACGGCGCGTTTCTTCCGTCACTTTATCGCCCTGGAAACCAAAGCCGCCGAGGTAATCACGCAGTTTTTGTTCTAGTTCCTGCGGTGCTAAACGTGCCAGATGTTGAATAGGCGATTCGTCGGCGCGCAGGTATTCAAGTTGATGCTGGGCGAAGTAACCGAGTTTGATCCCTTTCGCCAGGCCAATTTCACCGCTGACAGGCGCAAGTTCTCCGGCTAACAGTTTGATTAATGTCGATTTACCCGCGCCATTGCGTCCTAACAGACCAATGCGCGAACCTGGCACCAGATTCAGTTTAATCGAGTCGAGAATAATGCGATCGCCATAACCTGCGCTGACCTTTTCCATTTTCAACAACGGATTAGGCAGGCTTTCCGGCGCGCGGAAGCTAAAACGGAACGGGTTGTCGACGTGCGCTGGGGCAATCAGCTCCATACGCTCGAGCATCTTAATACGGCTCTGGGCCTGCTTCGCTTTGGTGGCTTTGGCACGGAAACGGTCGATATAACTTTGCAGATGTGCCACGCGCTCTTGCTGGCTTTCATACATCGCCTGTTGCTGCGCCAGACGGGTGGCGCGCTGTACTTCAAACGAGCTGTAGTTGCCGGTGTACTCGAACATGTTTTGTTGTTCGATATGAATAATTTTATCAACGATCGGATCGAGGAAGTCTCGGTCGTGGGAGATCAGGATCAGCGTGCCCTGATAGCTCTTCAGCCATTTTTCCAGCCAGATAACAGCATCGAGATCGAGGTGGTTAGTTGGTTCGTCGAGCAGCAGCAAGTCTGAACGGCAAATCAGCGCCTGGGCGAGGTTGAGACGCATACGCCAGCCACCGGAGAAATCACTTACCGGGCGCTCCAGTTGTTCATTGCTGAAACCGAGGCCGTGCAGTAGGCTGGCGGCGCGGGAGCGAATACTCCATGCGTCAATAGCATCCAGCTTGCCATGAATGGTCGCAATGGCGTGCCCGTCGTTACGTTCGTTGGCGTCGTGTAGCTGCGCTTCCAGTTGACGATATTCACGGTCGCCGTCAATGACATATTCCAGCGCCGCTTGCGGTAGCGCTGGTGTTTCCTGATTCACCCACGCCAGTTGCCAGCTTCCTGGAAAGGTGTAGCTGCCGCCGTCGGCGCTGATTTCATTTTTCAGCAATGCCAGCAGGGTAGATTTACCACAGCCGTTTTTACCCACCAGGCCGACTTTCTGCCCGGGGTTGATGGTGGCGGTGGCATTATCCAGCAGGACGCGCACGCCGCGACGAATTTGTAACGAGGAGAAAACAATCATAAGGCGCCGTATGTTCAGACTATGTTAACTTATCATTATGATAATGTAATGTATGGGCGAGCTGCCGCACCGGGCGCAATGGTAGCCCAAAACAGCGACTATACACAAAAACCATACCGGGAGGGGGATGATGTCTCAGCCAGCGAAAGTTTTGCTGCTGTATGCCCATCCGGAATCTCAGGACTCGGTGGCAAACCGGGTACTGCTTAAACCGGCCACGCAGCTCAGCAATGTTACCGTGCACGACCTTTATGCGCACTATCCCGATTTTTTTATTGATATCCCCCGTGAGCAGGCATTACTGCGCGAGCACGAGGTGATTGTCTTTCAGCACCCTCTTTATACCTATAGCTGCCCGGCGCTACTGAAAGAGTGGCTGGACCGGGTATTAAGCCGTGGTTTTGCCAGCGGGCCGGGAGGAAACCAACTGGCGGGAAAGTACTGGCGTAGCGTGATTACCACCGGCGAGCCGGAAAGTGCTTACCGTTATGACGCATTGAATCGCTACCCGATGAGCGATGTTCTGCGCCCCTTTGAGCTGGCGGCGGGCATGTGCCGGATGCATTGGCTAAGTCCCATCATTATTTACTGGGCGAGACGGCAAAGTGCACAGGAGCTGGCGGGTCACGCCAGAGCCTACGGTGACTGGCTGGCAAATCCGCTGTCTCCAGGAGGCTGCTGATGGAAGGTTCCGATTTTTTACTCGCAGGAGTGCTGTTTCTCTTCGCGGCGGTGGCTGCGGTGCCGTTGGCATCGCGGCTGGGTATTGGCGCGGTGTTGGGATATTTGCTGGCAGGGATTGCAATTGGCCCGTGGGGGCTGGGGTTTATTAGCGACGTCGATGAGATCCTCCACTTTTCGGAACTCGGCGTGGTATTCCTGATGTTTATCATCGGCCTTGAGTTGAATCCTTCCAAGCTTTGGCAATTGCGACGCTCGATTTTTGGCGTAGGCGCGGCGCAGGTGCTGTTAAGCGCGGCGTTGCTGGCGGGATTATTGATGCTGACGGATTTCGCCTGGCAGGCGGCGGTGGTCGGTGGCATTGGCCTTGCGATGTCTTCCACTGCAATGGCGTTGCAACTGATGCGTGAGAAAGGGATGAATCGCAGCGAATCTGGACAGCTAGGTTTTTCGGTTTTGCTGTTTCAGGATCTGGCGGTGATCCCCGCGCTGGCGTTAGTACCGCTGCTGGCGGGTTCGGCAGACGAACATTTCGACTGGATGAAGATCGGCATGAAGGTGCTGGCGTTTGTCGGCATGCTGATTGGGGGGCGCTATTTACTGCGTCCGGTATTCCGTTTTATTGCTGCTTCTGGTGTGCGGGAAGTGTTCACCGCCGCGACACTGCTGCTGGTGTTGGGTTCCGCATTGTTTATGGATGCGCTGGGGTTGTCGATGGCGCTCGGTACGTTTATTGCGGGCGTGCTGCTGGCGGAAAGTGAATATCGCCATGAGCTGGAAACGGCTATCGATCCGTTCAAAGGCTTGCTGCTCGGACTGTTTTTTATCTCTGTCGGCATGTCGCTCAACCTCGGAGTGCTTTATACCCATCTGTTGTGGGTAGTGATAAGCGTGGTTGTGCTGGTGGCGGTGAAAATTCTCGTGCTGTATTTGCTGGCGCGGCTGTATGGCGTGCGTAGCTCAGAGCGGATGCAGTTTGCTGGCGTGTTGAGTCAGGGCGGCGAGTTTGCCTTTGTCCTCTTTTCTACCGCTTCTTCGCAACGCTTATTCCAGGGCGACCAGATGGCGCTGTTGCTGGTGACGGTCACGCTTTCCATGATGACCACACCGCTGCTGATGAAGTTGGTGGATAAATGGCTGTCCCGTCAGTTTAACGGACCGGAAGAAGAAGACGAAAAACCGTGGGTCAACGATGATAAACCGCAGGTGATTGTCGTGGGCTTCGGACGTTTTGGGCAGGTGATTGGTCGTTTGCTGATGGCAAATAAAATGCGCATTACTGTGCTGGAGCGGGATATCAGTGCTGTTAACCTGATGCGCAAATATGGCTACAAAGTTTATTACGGCGACGCCACGCAGGTAGATCTTTTACGTTCTGCGGGTGCAGAGGCCGCAGAGTCAATCGTCATTACCTGTAACGAACCGGAAGACACCATGAAGCTGGTGGAGATTTGCCAGCAACACTTCCCGCATTTGCATATTCTTGCGCGAGCGCGCGGACGTGTGGAAGCGCATGAGTTATTACAGGCAGGGGTGACGCAGTTTTCTCGTGAGACATTCTCCAGTGCGTTAGAGCTGGGGCGCAAAACGCTGGTCACGCTTGGCATGCATCCGCATCAGGCACAGCGGGCACAATTGCATTTTCGTCGCCTGGATATGCGAATGTTGCGGGAGCTCATACCGATGCATGCCGATACCGTACAAATTTCTCGCGCCAGGGAAGCCCGACGCGAACTGGAAGAGATTTTCCAACGTGAAATGCAACAAGAACGACGCCAGCTGGATGGCTGGGATGAATTTGAGTAGAGGATAACGATGGCAATCCGAAAACGTTTTATTGCGGGAGCAAAATGCCCGGCCTGTCAGGCGCAGGATTCAATGGCGATGTGGCGCGAAAATAATATTGATATTGTTGAATGTGTTAAGTGTGGACACCAGATGCGAGAAGCAGACAAAGAAGCTCGCGATCACGTTCGCAAAGATGAGCAAGTGATCGGGATTTTTCATCCGGACTAGCGATATGCGCCGAGATTTTTTAAGCTAGTGAGTACACGGCTGCAGAATTCCGCTACAATCTGCGCCACTATTCTTCCCATGCTCAGGAGATATCATGAAAGTAGCAAAAGACCTGGTGGTCAGCCTGGCCTATCAGGTACGTACAGAAGACGGTGTGTTGGTTGATGAGTCTCCGGTGAGTGCGCCGCTGGACTACCTGCATGGTCACGGTTCCCTGATCTCTGGCCTGGAAACGGCGCTGGAAGGTCACGAAGTTGGCGACAAATTTGATGTCGCTGTTGGCGCGAACGACGCTTACGGTCAGTACGACGAAAACCTGGTGCAACGCGTTCCTAAAGACGTATTTATGGGCGTTGATGAACTGCAGGTTGGTATGCGTTTCCTGGCTGAAACCGACCAGGGTCCGGTACCGGTTGAAATCACTGCGGTTGAAGACGATCACGTCGTGGTTGATGGTAACCACATGCTGGCCGGTCAGAACCTGAAATTCAACGTTGAAGTTGTGGCGATTCGCGAAGCGACTGAAGAAGAGCTGGCTCATGGCCACGTTCACGGTGCGCACGATCATCACCACGATCACGACCACGACGGTTGCTGCGGTGGTCATGGCCACGATCACGGTCATGAACACGGTGGCGAAGGCTGCTGCGGCGGTAAAGGTAACGGCGGTTGCGGTTGCCACTAATACCGAAAAAGTGACAAAAAAGCGGGGAATCCCCGCTTTTTTTACGCCTCAATAATGTGGCGGTGGCGTTTCTTCAGCCTGCGACGCGATGTTCGACGGCTGGCTGGCTTTTAGCTTCTCGGTCAGCAGACGCAGATGATCGCGCAGTTTCGCCATCTCCATTTCATGAGCGGTCACCGTGACGTTCAGTTCTTCAATGGTGATTTCCTGAAAAGCCAGTCGGCTCTCCAGCTCTGCCAGGCGTGCTTCCAATGATAAATCCTGCATGATTCACCTCTTTTGTCGAATGGTCGCCGCGGATTCTACTTAACTTTGCTGCCCGAGACAGCACTCATTTCGCGGTCATCGAAACTAATTTAAACAAAAAGAGTCTGAAAATAGATGATAATAGGGCGTGTCTGTATGTAGATTTGTTCGACAACGCTTTATAGTACCCTTCTGATAATAGTTAACCCTGGGGTGAGATGCCCCGATCCTGGAGATATGGATGAAATCACTGTTTAAAGTAACGCTGCTGGCGACCACAATGGCCGTTGCCCTGCATGCACCGATCACTTTTGCTGCTGAAGCTGCAAAACCTGCTACAACTGCTGACAGCAAAGCAGCGTTCAAAAATGACGATCAGAAATCAGCTTATGCACTGGGTGCTTCGCTGGGTCGTTACATGGAAAACTCTCTTAAAGAACAAGAAAAACTGGGCATCAAACTGGATAAAGATCAGCTGATCGCGGGTGTTCAGGATGCATTTGCTGATAAGAGCAAACTCTCCGACCAAGAGATCGAACAGACACTGCAAGCATTCGAAGCTCGCGTGAAGTCTTCTGCTCAGGCGAAGATGGAAAAAGACGCGGCAGATAACGAAGCGAAAGGTAAAGAGTACCGCGAGAAATTTGCCAAAGAGAAAGGTGTGAAAACCTCTTCAACTGGTCTGGTTTATCAGGTAGTAGAAGCCGGTAAAGGCGAAGCACCGAAAGACAGCGATACTGTTGTCGTGAACTACAAGGGTACGCTGATCGACGGTAAAGAGTTCGACAACTCTTACACCCGTGGTGAACCGCTCTCTTTCCGTCTGGACGGTGTTATTCCGGGTTGGACAGAAGGTCTGAAGAACATCAAGAAAGGCGGTAAGATCAAACTGGTTATTCCACCAGAACTGGCTTACGGCAAAGCGGGTGTTCCGGGGATCCCACCGAATTCTACCCTTGTGTTTGACGTAGAGCTGCTGGATGTGAAACCAGCGCCGAAGGCTGATGCAAAGCCGGAAGCTGATGCGAAAGCCGCAGATTCTGCTAAAAAATAAGCATTAAGAACCGCCGCCTGACCAGGCGGCGGTTTTTTTATTACAGGCCGGATATAATTAGTGCTGGAAAGCGGAACCTCCGCTGTATTAATTTAGTTACCCGCATCATTAATGAGCCTGCCCTGAAAAGTTAACGACAGGCTCCTGAAAAGGAGTGTTTTTTTTCATGTCCAGGTCGCTTTTAACCAACGAAACCAGTGAGTTGGATTTACTGGATCAACGTCCTTTCGACCAGACCGATTTTGATATTCTGAAATCCTACGAAGCGGTGGTGGACGGGTTAGCGATGCTTATTGGCTCCCACTGTGAAATCGTTTTGCACTCTTTGCAGGATCTAAAATGTTCAGCCATTCGCATTGCTAACGGTGAACATACAGGCCGGAAGATTGGTTCGCCAATTACCGACCTGGCGCTACGTATGCTGCACGATATGACGGGAGCGGATAGCAGCGTTTCTAAATGCTACTTTACTCGCGCCAAAAGCGGCGTATTAATGAAGTCCCTGACTATCGCGATTCGTAACCGCGAACAGCGTGTAATTGGTCTGCTGTGCATCAATATGAATCTTGATGTTCCCTTCTCGCAGATTATGAGCACTTTTGTGCCGCCAGAAACCCCGGATGTCGGTTCAAGCGTCAACTTTGCCTCTTCTGTTGAAGATCTGGTTACCCAAACGCTGGAGTTCACCATCGAAGAAGTGAATGCCGATCGCAATGTTTCTAATAACGCCAAAAATCGTCAGATCGTGCTAAATCTCTACGAGAAAGGGATCTTCGATATTAAAGATGCGATCAACCAGGTTGCTGACCGCCTGAACATCTCCAAACACACTGTCTATCTCTACATCCGCCAGTTCAAGAGCGGTGATTTCCAGGGGCAAGATAAGTAATGCGTTTTGCCATCGTGGTGACCGGACCAGCATACGGTACGCAACAGGCGAGTAGTGCTTTTCAGTTTGCGCAGGCGCTGATAGCAGAAGGCCATGAACTAAGCAGCGTCTTTTTCTATCGGGAAGGGGTCTATAACGCTAACCAATTGACCTCACCGGCAAGCGACGAATTTGACCTTGTGCGCGGCTGGCAACAACTGAATGCGCAACATGGTGTGGCGCTGAATATCTGCGTAGCGGCAGCGTTACGCCGCGGTATCGTCGATGAAACTGAAGCAGGAAGGCTGCGATTGGCCTCGTCAAACCTTCAGCCGGGATTTACCTTAAGTGGACTTGGCGCGCTGGCGGAAGCCTCGCTGACCTGTGACAGGATGGTACAGTTCTGATGAAACGAATTGCGTTTGTTTTTTCTACTGCGCCTCATGGTACCGCTGCAGGCCGGGAAGGTTTAGATGCTTTACTGGCAACTTCCGCATTAACTGACGATCTGGCTGTCTTCTTTATTGCTGATGGCGTTTTTCAGCTGTTGCCAGGACAAAAGCCCGATGCAGTGCTGGCGCGTGATTACATTGCCACTTTTAAATTGTTGGGTCTGTACGACATTGAACAGTGCTGGGTTTGTGCGGCTTCACTGCGCGAACGCGGGTTAGATCCGCAGACCCCCTTTGTTGTCGAAGCCACGCCGCTCGAAGCAGATGCCTTACGCCGCGAACTCGCCAACTACGATGTTATTTTGAGGTTTTGAGGCGTTTATGCTGCACACATTACATCGTTCACCCTGGCTGACGGATTTTGCTGCGCTGTTGCGTCTACTCAGTGAAGGCGACGAACTGCTATTATTGCAAGATGGTGTAACTGCCGCAGTTGACGGTAACCGCTACCTTGAAAGTCTGCGTAATGCCCCCATTAAGGTCTATGCCCTGAACGAAGACCTTATTGCCCGCGGTTTGACTGGTCAAATTTCGAACGATATCATTCCCATTGACTATACTGATTTCGTCAGACTTACGGTTAAGCACTCCAGCCAGATGGCCTGGTGATGGCGGGATCGTTGTATATTTCTTGACACCTTTTCGGCATCGCCCTAAAATTCGGCGTCCTCATATTGTGTGAGGACGTTTTATTACGTGTTTACGAAGCAAAAGCTAAAACCAGGAGCTATTTAATGGCAACAGTTAACCAGCTGGTACGCAAACCACGTGCTCGCAAAGTTGCGAAAAGCAACGTGCCTGCGCTGGAAGCATGCCCGCAAAAACGTGGCGTATGTACTCGTGTATATACTACCACTCCTAAAAAACCGAACTCCGCGCTGCGTAAAGTATGCCGTGTTCGTCTGACTAACGGTTTCGAAGTGACTTCCTACATCGGTGGTGAAGGTCACAACCTGCAGGAGCACTCCGTGATCCTGATCCGTGGCGGTCGTGTTAAAGACCTCCCGGGTGTTCGTTACCACACCGTACGTGGTGCGCTTGACTGCTCCGGCGTTAAAGACCGTAAGCAGGCTCGTTCCAAGTATGGCGTGAAGCGTCCTAAGGCTTAATGGTTCTCCGTTAAGTAAGGCCAAACGTTTTAACTTAAATGTCAAACTAAACTCGTAGAGTTTTGGACAATCCTGAATTAACAACGGAGTATTTCCATGCCACGTCGTCGCGTCATTGGTCAGCGTAAAATTCTGCCGGATCCGAAGTTCGGATCAGAACTGCTGGCTAAATTTGTAAATATCCTGATGGTAGATGGTAAAAAATCTACTGCTGAATCTATCGTATACAGCGCGCTGGAGACCCTGGCTCAGCGCTCTGGTAAATCTGAACTGGAAGCATTCGAAGTAGCTCTCGAAAACGTGCGCCCGACTGTAGAAGTTAAGTCTCGCCGCGTTGGTGGTTCTACTTATCAGGTACCAGTTGAAGTCCGTCCGGTTCGTCGTAATGCTCTGGCAATGCGTTGGATCGTTGAAGCTGCTCGTAAACGCGGTGATAAATCCATGGCTCTGCGCCTGGCGAACGAACTTTCTGATGCTGCAGAAAACAAAGGTACTGCAGTTAAGAAACGTGAAGACGTTCACCGTATGGCCGAAGCCAACAAGGCGTTCGCACACTACCGTTGGTAATCCCTTCGGAGTTTTAGTCACCAGGCGGGCGCTTCCAGTAAGCAGCCCGCTTTGGGCTACTTAAATTGAACGCCTAAAAGATAAACGAGGAAACAAATGGCTCGTACAACACCCATCGCACGCTACCGTAACATCGGTATCAGTGCGCACATCGACGCCGGTAAAACCACTACTACCGAACGTATTCTGTTCTACACCGGTGTAAACCATAAAATCGGTGAAGTTCATGACGGCGCTGCAACCATGGACTGGATGGAGCAGGAGCAGGAACGTGGTATTACCATCACTTCCGCTGCGACTACTGCATTCTGGTCTGGTATGGCTAAGCAGTATGAGCCGCATCGCATCAACATCATCGACACCCCGGGGCACGTTGACTTCACAATCGAAGTAGAACGTTCCATGCGTGTTCTCGATGGTGCGGTAATGGTTTACTGCGCAGTTGGTGGTGTTCAGCCGCAGTCTGAAACCGTATGGCGTCAGGCAAACAAATATAAAGTTCCGCGCATTGCGTTCGTTAACAAAATGGACCGCATGGGTGCGAACTTCCTGAAAGTTGTTAACCAGATCAAAACCCGTCTGGGCGCGAACCCGGTTCCGCTGCAGCTGGCGATTGGTGCTGAAGAACATTTCACCGGTGTTGTTGACCTGGTGAAAATGAAAGCTATCAACTGGAACGATGCTGACCAGGGCGTAACCTTCGAATACGAAGATATCCCGGCAGACATGGTTGAACTGGCTAACGAATGGCACCAGAACCTGATCGAATCCGCAGCTGAAGCTTCTGAAGAGCTGATGGAAAAATACCTGGGTGGTGAAGAACTGACTGAAGAAGAGATTAAAGGTGCTCTGCGTCAGCGCGTTCTGAACAACGAAATCATCCTGGTAACCTGTGGTTCTGCGTTCAAGAACAAAGGTGTTCAGGCGATGCTGGATGCGGTAATTGATTACCTGCCATCCCCGGTTGACGTACCTGCGATCAACGGTATCCTGGACGACGGTAAAGATACTCCGGCTGAACGTCACGCAAGTGATGACGAGCCGTTCTCTGCTCTGGCGTTCAAAATCGCTACCGACCCGTTTGTTGGTAACCTGACCTTCTTCCGTGTTTACTCCGGTGTGGTTAACTCTGGTGATACCGTACTGAACTCCGTGAAAGCTGCACGTGAGCGTTTCGGTCGTATCGTTCAGATGCACGCTAACAAACGTGAAGAGATCAAAGAAGTTCGCGCGGGCGACATCGCTGCTGCTATCGGTCTGAAAGACGTAACCACGGGTGACACCCTGTGTGACCCGGATGCGCCGATCATTCTGGAACGTATGGAATTCCCTGAGCCGGTAATCTCCATCGCAGTTGAACCGAAAACCAAAGCTGACCAGGAAAAAATGGGTCTGGCTCTGGGCCGTCTGGCTAAAGAAGACCCGTCTTTCCGTGTATGGACTGACGAAGAATCTAACCAGACCATCATCGCGGGTATGGGCGAACTGCACCTCGACATCATCGTTGACCGTATGAAGCGTGAATTCAACGTTGAAGCGAACGTAGGTAAACCGCAGGTTGCTTACCGTGAAACTATCCGCCAGAAAGTTACCGATGTTGAAGGTAAACACGCGAAACAGTCTGGTGGTCGTGGTCAGTATGGTCATGTTGTTATCGACATGTACCCGCTGGAGCCGGGTTCAAACCCGAAAGGCTACGAGTTCATCAACGACATTAAAGGTGGTGTAATCCCTGGCGAATACATCCCGGCCGTTGATAAAGGTATCCAGGAACAGCTGAAAGCAGGTCCGCTGGCAGGCTACCCGGTAGTAGACATGGGTATTCGTCTGCACTTCGGTTCTTACCATGACGTTGACTCCTCTGAACTGGCGTTTAAACTGGCTGCTTCTATCGCCTTTAAAGAAGGCTTTAAGAAAGCGAAACCAGTTCTGCTTGAGCCGATCATGAAGGTTGAAGTAGAAACTCCGGAAGAGAACACCGGTGACGTTATCGGTGACTTGAGCCGTCGTCGTGGTATGCTCAAAGGTCAGGAATCTGAAGTTACTGGCGTTAAGATCCACGCTGAAGTACCGCTGTCTGAAATGTTCGGATATGCAACTCAGCTGCGTTCTCTGACCAAAGGTCGTGCATCATACACCATGGAATTCCTGAAGTATGATGAAGCGCCGAGTAACGTTGCTCAGGCCGTAATTGAAGCCCGTGGTAAATAAGCCTAAGGGTTAATACCAAAGTCCCGTGCTCTCTCCTGAAGGGGAGAGCACTATAGTAAGGAATATAGCCGTGTCTAAAGAAAAATTTGAACGTACAAAACCGCACGTTAACGTTGGTACTATCGGCCACGTTGACCACGGTAAAACTACTCTGACCGCTGCAATCACCACCGTACTGGCTAAAACCTACGGCGGTGCTGCTCGTGCATTCGACCAGATCGATAACGCGCCGGAAGAAAAAGCTCGTGGTATCACCATCA
>NZ_JABWMS020000060.1:0-28009 GCF_013369155.2 Escherichia sp. 94.0001
AAACCGGAGGCCGGCTCCGGTTTTTGTTGTCATGCCATGGTGATGTTTGTTATGAAGACTTGAGGGAATATTTATCCGTATGAAGGAATATGGTAATGCCTGGATTAATATCATATGTGTCATCGGCTTCATTCGTGAATGAGATGATGGAGTTGCGTCAGCAGGTAATGGAGGGGCAGATTGGTGGATTTCTCCTGGGAGGGGAGAGGGTTAGAGTTTCTTATATGCCAGATACAGGCCGTTTTTTAGCAGAAAGTGAAGGGCAGGGACGGGTTTATGCAGAATTATTGAATATTGCTTTTAATGATGGAGTTAATGTGCTCAGAAACAGGATATTAAGTGCGCTCCCTGGAATGGGAGGGCGAAACTCTTTGCAGGAAAAAATATCGGAGTGTGCCTTTACTGTCGATATTGAAAAACTTCAATGTCCTGGTGATGCGCTTCAATGTCCAATTACACTGGAGCAGCCTGAAAAAGGTGTTTTTGTGAAGAATTCAGATGGTTCAGATGTATGTACTTTATTTGATGCCGCTGCATTTTCTCGTTTGACTGGTGAAGACTTACCCCACCCACTGACCCGGGAACCAATAACGGCATCAATAATTGTAAAACATGAAGAATGCATTTATGACGATACCAGAGGAAACTTCGTTATAAAGGGTAATTGAAATGAACATTACCCTTTATTTTATTTAATGAAACATCCTGCAAACTGATATGAATTACTGAATGAGGTTTTTATGCCTGTTACCACCTTAAGTATCCCAAGTATATCTCAATTATCTCCTGCAGGAGTACAGTCTTTGCAGGATGCAGCCAGACTTGAAAGTGGAATAAGAATATCCATTGGTAGTGGCCAATATTCTGTTCACTATGTCCAACTACTGGATGGATTTTCAGTTGAACCGGTGAGAGGAGACTTACTGGATAGGCTATTGGGGCGTGAGCATCGAATGGAGAGAAGGGCTGTGGCTCTGGAAAGGCAATTAAATGGAGGTGTCGATTTTTTAAGTAGTGTTAATAACTATTTTCAGAGTGTCATGGCAGAACACAGAGAAAATAAAACAGGTAATAAAATATTAATGGAAAAAATAAATTCTTGTGTATTTGGAACGGATTCTAATCACTTTTCTTGCCCGGAGTCATTTTTGACATGCCCGATAACGCTGGACAAACCTGAGAATGGAGTGTTCATGAGAAACTCACAAGGTGCTGAGATATGCTCTCTATATGATAAGGACGCGTTAGTGCAACTTGTTGAAACTGGTGGAGCTCATCCTCTGAGTCGAGAACCTATAACAGAATCAATGATTATGAGAAAAGACGAATGTCACTTTGATACAAAAAGAGAAGCTTTTTGTTGTAAGTGATAATTAATGATATAAATATAGTTTTATGTGCTTTTATTTTTTACTAAAGCAAAATTAAGTTATTAAAATGGAGGGAGAGGAATGCCTGTAGATTTAACGCCTTATATTTTACCTGGGGTTAGTTTTTTGTCTGACATTCCTCAAGAAACCCTGTCTGAGATACGTAATCAGACTATTCGTGGAGAAGCTCAAATAAGACTGGGTGAGTTGATGGTGTCAATACGACCTATGCAGGTAAATGGATATTTTATGGGAAGTCTTAACCAGGATGGTTTATCGAATGATAATATCCAGATTGGCCTTCAATATATAGAACATATTGAACGTACACTTAATCATGGTAGTTTGACAAGCCGTGAAGTTACAGTACTGCGTGAAATTGAGATGCTCGAAAATATGGATTTGCTTTCTAACTACCAGTTAGAGGAGTTGTTAGATAAAATTGAAGTATGTGCATTTAATGTGGAGCATGCACAATTGCAAGTGCCAGAGAGCTTACGAACATGCCCTGTTACATTATGTGAACCAGAAGATGGGGTATTTATGAGGAATTCAATGAATTCAAATGTTTGTATGTTGTATGATAAAATGGCATTAATACATCTTGTTAAAACAAGGGCGGCTCATCCTTTGAGCAGGGAGTCAATCGCAGTTTCAATGATTGTAGGAAGAGATAATTGTGCTTTTGACCTTGACAGAGGTAACTTCGTTTTAAAAAATTAAGATAGCAATGGCGGGTTAACTTTTCGTAAAATGAAATTAATTCTCGGTACGACATGTAAAACGCGGCACCTCGTATGCAAGAACGTACTGCGGTTGGCTGGTGAACTTTCGATAGTGCTAGTATTGAATGATTTCCAGCCGTTACCGATTTACGTGTTTATTAGTGAACAAACCACTCGTCAGAAGATTCCCAGGTATCTTTCAGAGTCTCCTGAACAAATGTTTTTGCAGAATCCTTATCTGCAGTGCGTGTAACAGAAAGCCCATCATTGCTGGTGGCTTTTACGATCACTTCTACATCGTCATAACGCTTACTGATGCGCCGAGTTAATTCTTCCTTTAACGCATCCACAGCACCGTTTGGCATTTTAGTCATTTTTTCTTTGGCTATGCAGATCTCAATACGCATAAAAGTCCCTCTATACTGTGTTTGTATACAGTATTATTTTTAACTGTACAAATAAACAGTATCAAGGTGAGTGAGATGAAAAAAACGGGGGGGGGGTTGTTACCCTTAGTTACAAATTGAAAAACCCCAGTCGGTGATAACTGGGGTTTTTTAGAAGTGCACGTGCATTTCACGTGTATATTTTTGTCTTTTTTCAGTCCGACTACTGTCTGGCTTGTGTCCGTAAGTGGCTGTATTTATTGCTACTGTCCGGTTGTAGTCCTTCTTAAAGTGGTGGAGCTGGCGGGAGTTGAACCCGCGTCCGAAATTCCTACATCCTCGGTACTACATGCTTAGTCAGTCTTTACATTCGCTTGCCAGCTGCGGACGGACACGCCACTAACAAACTAGCCTGATTAAGTTTTAACGCTTCAACCCCAGGCAGGGCTTCCACGCGATCTCTTTTGGGTTTGACCTCTCTTGATCCCCGTCCTAAGAGCGGAGGCTAGGGAGAGAGGGCTCTAAGCAGGTTATTAAGCTGCTAAAGCGTAGTTTTCGTCGTTTGCGACTATTTTTTGCGGCTTTTTACGAGGCCAACCGCCCCTCGGCATGCACCTTGGGTTTCGCAAATCCCGTCGAATCCAGAATCAGCCCCAATGTGTAACGGTAAGTATACCAGATTCATGAGTGCCATGACCAGCCTCAATGGCGTTATCGTTAAAGATTTAGCACCCATGTAGCCTGATTTTTATTCGATTAAGCAATGGGATGGCAACATTTGGGTCGGATGTGATAGCCAATAAGATGTTCATTCGCGCCGCCGGAGAGGGTGGCGCGGTGAGGAACTGGTCAATAATTGGAGTGCAGATTTAACGGTGGGCGTTTTTCATGATACGCGCTTTATCCACCTGCCATTCGCGTTCTTTGATGTCTGAACGTTTATCGTGCTGTTTCTTACCTTTAGCGACGCCGATTTTCACTTTGCACCAGGCATTTTTCCAGTACAGGGAGAGCGCCACTACGGTATAGCCTTCTCGATTGACGCGACCGTACAATGAGTCCAGTTCGCGCTGGTTGAGAAGTAACTTGCGGGTACGGGTAGGATCGCACACCACATGCGTGGATGCCACAGCCATTGGCGTGATGTTAGCGCCAAACAGAAATGCTTCTCCATCACGTAGAAGGACGTAGCTGTCGCTGATATTGGCTTTTCCTGCGCGCAGGGATTTAACCTCCCAGCCTTGCAGGGCAAGTCCCGCTTCGAACTCTTCTTCGATAAAGTATTCGTGACGGGCGCGCTTGTTAAGCGCGATGGTCGCTGAACCAGGTTTATGTGCTTTTTTCTTCGTCATAAGCGTCGTGAATCATCGGTAATCTGAAATCGAAAACACCCCATATCAATCCTGCGGGGGACAAGGCTCTATCTTAGCATGAACCCGATGTTACCCAGCGCCGGGATAGCGTTTTTTTTACAGCAGGATAAATGATATTATTTGTTGGATTTTTGTTGATGGAAATTGTTATGCCTCAGATTAGCCGGACCGCACTGGTACCCTACAGCGCGGAGCAAATGTATCAGTTAGTGAATGACGTTCAGTCTTATCCTCAGTTTTTGCCGGGTTGTACCGGAAGTCGGATTCTGGAGTCCACTCCTGGGCAGATGACCGCGGCGGTAGATGTCTCTAAGGCTGGGATCAGCAAAACGTTTACTACCCGCAACCAGTTGACCAGTAACCAAAGTATTCTTATGAATCTGGTGGATGGGCCGTTCAAGAAATTGATCGGTGGATGGAAGTTTACGCCGCTGAGCCAGGAGGCGTGTCGTATCGAGTTTCATCTCGACTTTGAGTTTACCAATAAGTTGATTGAACTCGCCTTTGGCCGCGTGTTTAAAGAGCTGGCGGCTAATATGGTCCAGGCTTTTACGGTTCGTGCGAAAGAGGTTTACAGTGCCAGGTAAAATTGCCGTTGAGGTGGCTTATGCTCTACCTGAGAAGCAGTACCTGCAGCGCGTGACGCTGCAGGAGGGCGCGACGGTTGAAGAAGCTATTCGCACCAGTGGCTTGCTGGAATTGCGTACCGATATCGATTTAACTAAAAACAAAGTCGGCATTTACAGCCGTCCGGCAAAACTGAGCGATACCGTGCATGATGGCGATCGGGTGGAGATTTATCGTCCTCTCATTGCCGATCCGAAAGAGCTTCGCAGGCAACGAGCAGAAAAATCAGCGAATAAATAACAGACGTTAAAAAAGGTGCTCATTGAGCACCTTTTTTAACGTCTTTGAGAGCAACTTTATTATTAGTTACCACTCAGCGCAGGTTTGTTATCAATGTTGGTCAACACCCCGCTACTGTTAAAGGTCAGCGTCAGCGTTTGCTGCGTTACACCTTCATGACCTGGTTGCTGGCGGAAGACATAGAACCAGGTATTCGTACCAAATGGATCGGACATCAGCGGTGTACCCAATGCGTACGCAACTTGTTGTTGCGTCATGCCAACACGTATTTTGGACACGTCGTTAGCGGTCAGATAGTTCCCCTGGTTGATGTCAGGACGGTAAACCACTCGCTCCAGAGTGGAACAGCCTGCGGTCAACATCAATAGTACTGCTGCTGCAGCAGTCAGCGTTTTACAGCGCATAGTGATTTGATTCCTTTTCGGGCCCGAGCAGTACGTGGCTCATCTGTAATATGCCGATGATAATAGACCTTTCATCACTTTAAAACCTTTTGCTTTCCGGTCTTACGGCGTTTTGCTGTTTACTCTGACCGTGAAGCAGGAAAAAAGTTTACGCCGCAAGCAGTTCTTTCGCATTCGCCAGTGTGTTACGTGTGACTTCACTGCCACCAAGCAGGCGCGCCAGCTCTTGTAACCGCGCTTTTTTGTCCAGCGACTCCATATGCGTTTCTGTCATCGCACCATCGGTTTCTTTGCTGACAAAATAGTGTTGATGACCACATCCCGCGACTTGTGGCAGGTGGGTAACACACATCACCTGAGTTGATTCGCCGAGTTGACGCAGCAGTTTGCCGACAACTGCCGCTGTTGGACCGCTAATCCCTACATCCACTTCATCAAAAATCAGTGCCGGGGTTTCCATTTTACGCGCTGTGATGACCTGAATTGCCAATGCGATGCGGGACAATTCACCACCAGATGCGACTTTGGCAATAGGCTGCATTGGCTGACCTGGGTTGGTGGTTACCCGAAACTCAATACGATCAGCGCCGTCAGCGCCCAGGTGATGCTCGTCAAATTTAACATCAATCGTAAACTGCCCATGCGGCATAGAGAGTGCATGCATACTGTCGGTGATCAGCTGTGCCAACTCATTTGCATAATGCTGGCGTTGCTGGTGTAACGCGCGCGCCGTTTCCAGTGCCTGCTGATGATGTTTCGTTACCGCCAGCGCGAGCGTTTCTTGTGAGTCGGCCTGATCGTCCAGTTGCTGCTGTTCTTCCAGTAGCGACTGGTAATACTGTGGCAATACCTCAGGGCTGACGTGATGTTTACGTGCCAGCGAAATCTGTTTTGAGATGCGCTGTTCAAGTTCAAACAGTCGGTTGGGATCAAGATCCAGACGATCGCAGTAGTGGCGCAGTTCGTCGCTGGCTTCAGCAATCTGGATGGTAGCCTCTTCCAGCATATCAAGTACGCCGGACAGTTTGCTGTCCATGCCAATCAATTCGCTCACCAGTTGTTTAGCCGTGTAAAGCTGGCTTTGCAGGTTTGCGTCTTCGCCGTCGGCCATTAATGCCAATGCATTCTGGCTGGTGGTCAGCAATTGACCGCTGTTCGCCAGACGTTTGTACTCTTCGTCGATTTGCTCAAACTCTCCGGGCTGCGGATTAAATTCGTTCAGTTCTTTTAATTGGTATTGCAGCAGCTCCGCACGAGCGGCGCGTTCCTGACTTAACTGTTGATGATGCGCGAGGTCGCGGCAGCTTTGATGCCACAACTGATAACGTGCGGTCATTTCCTGAAGCAGAGAGGTTTCATTGGCATAGCCATCAAGCAGGAATTTTTGGTGCTCGGGTTTGGTGAGTAATTGATGGGCGTGCTGACCATGGATCTGAATGAGCAACTGGCCCAGTTCGCGCAGTTGTGACAGTGGAACAGCTGTACCGTTGATAAAACCACGAGAGCGACCATCGCTACTGATTACGCGACGAAGCAGGCATTCACGGCCATCTTCCAGTTGGTTTTCTTCCAGCCAGCGCAGTGCTGCGGGTGTATCTTTCAGAGAAAAACGGGCGCACAGATCTGCGCGAGCAGCGCCGGTACGCACCATGTCGGCTTCAGCGCGACCGCCGAGACAAAGGCCCAGGGCATCTATTGCAATAGATTTACCCGCGCCAGTCTCGCCGGTGATTACGGTCATGCCGCTGTGAAAATCAATCTCAAGCTCACGAACGATAGCAAAGTTGCTGATGGTCAGTTGTGCCAACATAGTTGTTTTCCTGTATGAAAAACCATTACTGTTATTGTGTACAGTATAAACTGGTTTTATATACAGTAAAGAGGCTGGCGTAAAATTAGAATAATTTTTTTGACCAGCCGAGCTTGGTGCTTAATGTATTGAAATAGCTGTAATCTTTCGGATGAATCAGATTCAGATGGTAATCACAGCGACGAATCAGGACATCTTCTCCTTCCTGAATCGGCAGTGCTATCTGGCTGTCGCAACTGATTTCCAGGTCGTTACGGCGATGTGAAAAACGCAGACGGATCGTGCTGCTGCTGTTTATGACCAGTGGTCGTGCTGACAACGTATGCGGGAACATGGGCACCAGGGTAATCGCATCCAGAGAAGGCGTCAGGATTGGACCGCCTGCCGAGAGAGAATAGGCAGTGGAGCCTGTAGGTGTCGAAATAATCAGGCCATCGGAACGCTGCGAAAACGCAAAGATCTCGTCGATATATACTTCGAACTCAATCATATGCGCCACTTTGCCTGGATGAAGTACCACTTCATTTATCGCGGTGCTGATGCGCTTTTGGCAATCTTGCTGACAGACTTGCGCTTCCAGCAAAAAACGTTTCTCGCTGATGTAGTGACCTTCCAGCACATCGGCTAATTGTTGCTGAGCGTTATCGGGATCAAGGTCGGTCAGGAAACCCAGGTTACCACGGTTGATTCCAATAACTTTAATATCGTAACGGGCGAGCGTGCGCGCCGCGCCCAGCATATTACCGTCGCCACCAACGACTACCGCGAGATCAGCCAGTTGCCCAATCTCCGCGAGCGTGCCAGTTTTCACATTCTTCAGTTGCAGTTCGTGAGCGATTTGTTGCTCGACGATGACCTCGTAACCTTTTGTGCACAGCCAGCGGTAGAGCATTTCATGTGTTGTCAGTGCAGTAGGGTGCCGTGGGTGTCCCACAATGCCAATACACTTGAAATGATTATTCATTTTTCCGAGGTCCTTGTTGCGAAGATTGATGACAATGTGAGTGCTTCCCTTGAAACCCTGAAACTGATCCCCATAATAAGCGAAGTTAGCGAGATGAATGCGAAAAAAACGCGGAGAAATTCATGAGTAGTAAAGAACAGAAAACGCCTGAGGGGCAAGCCCCGGAAGAAATTATCATGGATCAGCACGAAGAGATTGAGGCAGTTGAGCCAGAAGCTTCTGCTGAGCAGGTGGATCCGCGCGATGAAAAAATTGCGAATCTCGAAGCTCAGCTGGCTGAAGCCCAGACCCGTGAACGTGACGGCATTTTGCGCGTAAAAGCCGAAATGGAAAACCTGCGTCGCCGCACTGAACTGGATATCGAAAAAGCCCATAAATTCGCGCTGGAGAAATTCATCAACGAATTGCTGCCGGTGATTGATAGCCTGGATCGTGCGCTGGAAGTGGCTGATAAAGCTAACCCGGATATGTCCGCGATGGTTGAAGGTATTGAGCTGACGCTGAAGTCGATGCTGGATGTTGTGCGTAAGTTTGGCGTTGAAGTGATCGCCGAAACTAACGTGCCGCTGGACCCGAACGTGCATCAGGCCATCGCAATGGTGGAATCTGATGACGTTGCGCCAGGTAACGTACTGGGTATTATGCAAAAGGGTTATACGCTGAATGGTCGTACGATTCGTGCTGCGATGGTTACTGTAGCGAAAGCAAAAGCTTAATTTCTGCTTTCGTAATAAATCACGGCCCAGCATGCGAATGCCGGGCCGTTTTCGTTACTCCGCCACACTCTCACGCAGCGGTTTCACAGGAAAAACTTTTACCTGCTTAATCATATTGTCCTGTACATCGAGAATATCGATATCGTACTCGCCAATACGCACGCGAGTTCCTGCGACAGGAATCTCTTCCAGTGCCTCAAGAATGACGCCATTAACCGTTCGTGCATCATCTTCCGGTAGATGCCAGTTAAAGGCTTTGTTGATTTCCCGCACGTTGGCAGTGCCATCGATAATCACCGAACCGTCGTTTTGCGGCGTGACCTCTTCGGCGAGCGTTGGCGACATCGACGTGGTGAAATCACCAACAATCTCTTCGAGAATATCTTCGACCGTCACCAGCCCCTGAATATCTCCATACTCGTTGACGACCAGGCCGACTTTCTTTTTGTTGCGCTGAAACTTCACCAGCTGTGTGCTGAGCGGCGTACCTTCCGGGACAAAATAGATTTCGTCCGCGGCGCGTAGCATGGTTTCTTTGGTGAACTCTTTTTTTTCCGACATGAGTCGCCAGGCTTCACGTACTCGCAGCATACTGATGGCGTCGTCAAGCGAGTCACGGTAGAGCACGATGCGTCCGTGAGGTGAGTGGGAGAGTTGGCGGAGAATCGATTTCCAGTCATCGTTGATATCAATACCGATAATTTCACTACGTGGCACCATGATGTCATCGACAGTCATTTTTTCCAGATCGAGTACCGACAACAGCATATCCTGATTGCGACGGGAAATTTGTGACCGCGATTCGTGCACAATGGTGCGTAATTCTTCTTTGCTTAAAGAGCCACTAACCACGATATCGGTTTTGATGCCCATCATGCGCATTAACATGCGGGTAATAGCGTTTAGCAACCAGACCAGCGGCATCATCAAAATTTGCAGCGGTGCCAGCAGAAAACTACTTGGATAGGCGACTTTTTCCGGGTACAGCGCGGCAATGGTTTTCGGCAATACTTCAGCAAAAACCAGTACGACAAAAGTTAGTACACCAGTCGCAATTGCCACGCCCGCATCCCCGTACAAACGCATCCCCACAATAGTACCGAGCGCGGAGGCAAGAATATTGACCAGGTTATTGCCGATTAACACCAGGCTTATCAGGCGGTCTGGCTTACGCAGCAATTTTTCGACACGTTTGGCCGAGCGATTACCCTGTTTCGCCACATGCCGCAGACGATAGCGGTTGAGTGTCATCATTCCGGTTTCGGACCCGGAAAAATAGGCTGAAATGACCACCATGATGATCAGAATAATGATCAACGTAGTAGTAGAAATGTGTTCCAGGGGAAACTCCTTTTCTGGGTTTAGCTGATTAACTGCTGGACAATTCGGCTGCCGAAGTAGGCCAGTGTCAGAATGACTGCACCCGCAACGTTAAACCAGACGACGCGGCGTCCACGCCATCCTTCATGATAATGTCCCCACAGCAGCACAATATAGACAAACCACGCCACGATAGAGAGCACGGCCTTGTCGATATTTTCCATGCTAAATAAGTTGTGCATGTAGAACAGGCCAGTGCAAAGAGTGAGCGTTAACAGCACCACGCCAATCTGCGTGATGTGGAACATTTTACGCTCGATACTCATCAACGGCGGCATTTCCTGGTTAAACGCCAGCTTCTTGTTCTTCAGTTGGTAATCAATCCACGCCAGTTGTAATGCATACAGAGCGGCGATAATCAGCGTGGCATAGGAAAAGAGCGATAAGCCAATGTGCACCAGCATCCCAGGCGTTGCTTCCAGATGGGTGATGTATTCATTGGGCATAAAGGTTGCCAGCGCCAGGTTGATAAGCGCAAAGGCATAGACAATGGGTAGCAGTAACCAGCCACGATTGCGGGAAGCCACGATGGTCATTACCGTACAGATCATCAAACTGACCAGCGAACCAACGTTCAGTAAGCTGAGGTTTTGTCCGCTATCACCGTCGGGCAGGATGCGGGCTTCCAGAGCGATTGCGTGGCAGACCAGCGCGATGACCGCAGAAATAATAGCTATGCGCCGCCAGCCGCCGTTTTTTTGCAGCAGACCGGGAACAATCAGCGCAAGACTGACGGAGTAGGCGACAAGCGCGAGCAGAGCAAAAACGGGCATAGTGATGTCGACAGTTTGAGCAATAAGAAAGAGAAGCAGTATAGCGTCAGGTGAACGCTGCTCCAACCGTTGCATAACAACAAAGACGCCTTCATGTTATACTGCGGCAAAATACTGATGATGTGTCGCGATTGCGGCCAACCGTTTCCACCCCAGGCGAGAGACAATGTTTGATAATTTAACCGATCGTTTGTCGCGCACGCTGCGCAATATCAGTGGCCGTGGACGCCTCACTGAAGACAACGTAAAAGATACGCTGCGCGAAGTGCGCATGGCGCTGCTGGAGGCGGACGTCGCTCTGCCGGTAGTGCGTGAGTTTATCAATCGCGTAAAAGAGAAAGCGGTTGGTCATGAAGTTAATAAGAGCCTGACGCCGGGGCAGGAGTTCGTCAAAATTGTCCGTAACGAACTGGTTGCGGCGATGGGCGAAGAGAACCAGACCCTGAACCTGGCTGCGCAACCGCCTGCGGTCGTGCTGATGGCGGGCCTGCAAGGTGCCGGTAAAACAACCAGCGTGGGCAAGCTCGGTAAGTTCCTGCGTGAGAAGCACAAGAAAAAAGTGCTGGTGGTTTCTGCCGACGTTTATCGTCCGGCGGCAATCAAACAGCTGGAGACGCTGGCAGAGCAGGTGGGTGTTGATTTCTTCCCTTCTGATGTTGGTCAGAAGCCGGTTGATATCGTTAACGCGGCGCTGAAAGAAGCCAAACTGAAATTCTACGACGTGTTGCTGGTGGATACCGCCGGTCGTTTGCACGTTGACGAAGCGATGATGGACGAGATCAAGCAGGTCCATGCATCGATTAATCCGGTTGAAACCCTGTTTGTGGTTGATGCCATGACTGGTCAGGATGCGGCCAATACGGCAAAAGCATTCAATGAAGCGTTACCGCTGACCGGTGTGGTACTGACTAAAGTCGACGGCGATGCTCGTGGCGGTGCGGCGCTCTCGATTCGTCACATCACTGGCAAACCGATCAAATTCCTCGGCGTTGGCGAGAAAACCGAGGCGCTGGAGCCGTTCCATCCGGACCGTATCGCTTCCCGTATTCTCGGCATGGGCGACGTACTGTCGCTGATCGAAGATATCGAAAGCAAAGTTGACCGCGCGCAGGCAGAGAAATTAGCCAGCAAGCTGAAAAAAGGTGACGGCTTCGATCTCAACGACTTCCTTGAGCAACTGCGCCAGATGAAAAATATGGGCGGCATGGCTAGCCTGATGGGCAAACTGCCGGGCATGGGGCAGATCCCGGATAACGTCAAGTCGCAGATGGACGATAAAGTGCTGGTGCGTATGGAAGCCATCATCAACTCGATGACGATGAAAGAGCGCGCTAAGCCAGAAATCATCAAAGGTTCGCGTAAACGCCGTATCGCTGCCGGTTGCGGTATGCAGGTGCAGGACGTTAACCGTCTTCTGAAACAGTTCGACGACATGCAGCGCATGATGAAGAAAATGAAGAAGGGCGGGATGGCGAAGATGATGAGAAGTATGAAGGGGATGATGCCGCCGGGATTTCCTGGTCGCTAAATGACCTTATGCGACAGAGTTATTAACTGCTGATTGCATTTTCTCCAGAAATCAGTAAAATTTTCGGGCTTTTAATATGACACCGGACTCCGTTCCTCGATGGGGTCCGGTTGTTTTATTCACACAAGAGGATGTTATGGTAACTATTCGTTTAGCACGTCACGGCGCTAAAAAGCGTCCGTTCTACCAGGTTGTTGTCGCTGACAGCCGTAATGCACGCAACGGTCGCTTCATCGAGCGCGTTGGTTTCTTCAACCCAATCGCTAGCGAAAAAGAAGAAGGCACTCGCCTGGATCTGGATCGCATCGCTCACTGGGTTGGCCAGGGCGCAACTATTTCTGATCGCGTTGCTGCGCTGATCAAAGAAGTAAACAAAGCAGCTTAATCTGTCACGGTGGTCATGATGAGCAAACAACTCACCGCGCAAGCACCTGTTGATCCCATCGTTTTGGGAAAAATGGGTTCGTCTTACGGTATTCGTGGGTGGCTCAGAGTGTTTTCTTCCACCGAAGACGCCGAAAGCATTTTTGACTATCAGCCCTGGTTTATCCAGAAGGCGGGTCAGTGGCAGCAAGTCCAGCTGGAAAGCTGGAAGCACCACAATCAGGACATGATCATCAAGCTGAAAGGCGTTGACGATCGTGATGCGGCGAACCTGCTGACGAATTGTGAAATTGTCGTGGATTCATCGCAGTTGCCTCAGCTTGAAGAGGGTGACTACTACTGGAAAGACCTGATGGGCTGCCAGGTAGTAACCACTGAAGGCTACGATCTCGGTAAAGTCGTCGATATGATGGAAACCGGATCTAATGACGTTCTCGTCATTAAGGCAAACCTGAAAGATGCGTTTGGTATCAAGGAACGTCTCGTACCGTTCCTCGATGGGCAGGTTATCAAGAAAGTCGATCTCACTACTCGTTCAATCGAAGTAGATTGGGATCCTGGTTTTTAAACCACCGGATAAACGGTAAAAGACGGCGCTATGTGGATTGGCATAATTAGCCTGTTTCCTGAAATGTTCCGCGCAATTACCGATTACGGGGTAACTGGCCGGGCAGTTAAAAATGGCCTGCTGAGCATCCAGAGCTGGAGTCCTCGTGACTTCACGCATGACCGGCACCGTACCGTGGACGATCGTCCTTACGGCGGCGGACCGGGGATGTTAATGATGGTGCAACCTTTACGGGACGCCATTCATGCAGCAAAAGCCGCGGCGGGTGAAGGCGCAAAGGTGATTTATCTGTCACCGCAGGGGCGCAAGCTTGATCAAGCAGGCGTCAGCGAACTGGCAACGAATCAAAAATTGATTCTGGTGTGCGGTCGCTACGAAGGTATAGATGAGCGCGTGATCCAAACCGAAATTGACGAAGAATGGTCAATCGGCGATTACGTTCTCAGTGGTGGTGAGTTACCAGCAATGACGCTGATTGACTCTGTTTCCCGGTTTATTCCGGGAGTACTGGGACATGAAGCTTCGGCAACGGAAGACTCCTTTGCTGAAGGATTGCTGGATTGCCCGCACTATACGCGGCCTGAGGTGTTAGAAGGGATGGAGGTTCCGTCAGTGTTACTGTCGGGCAACCATGCTGAGATACGTCGCTGGCGTTTGAAACAGTCGCTGGGCCGTACCTGGCTTAGAAGACCTGAACTTCTGGAAAACCTGGCTCTGACTGAAGAGCAAGCAAGGTTGCTGGCGGAGTTCAAAACGGAACACGCACAACAGCAACATAAACATGATGGGATGGCGTAAGCCCCCGAGATATCAGTTTACCCAGGATAAGAGATTAAATTATGAGCAACATTATTAAGCAACTTGAACAAGAGCAGATGAAGCAGGACGTACCTTCCTTCCGTCCGGGCGATACCGTGGAAGTGAAAGTATGGGTTGTTGAAGGTTCCAAAAAACGTCTGCAGGCATTCGAGGGCGTGGTTATCGCTATTCGTAACCGCGGTCTGCACTCTGCATTCACTGTTCGTAAAATTTCCAACGGCGAAGGCGTTGAGCGTGTCTTCCAGACTCACTCTCCGGTAGTTGACAGCATTTCTGTCAAACGTCGTGGTGCTGTTCGTAAAGCTAAACTGTACTACCTGCGTGAGCGTACTGGTAAGGCTGCTCGTATCAAAGAGCGTCTTAACTAAGATTTCGCTTAAGCGACATCCTGTTAAGAAGGGCTGGCCAATTGGCTGGCCCTTTTTTTATCTGTTTGCTCGTGTTTTAAGGTGTAGTAATCACCACTGCGACGCGGCGGTTCTCGGCTCTGCCCTGAGCGGTCTTGTTACTGGCTATGGGATATTTTTTTCCTAAACCCTGTGTGGTGAGGTTGCTGCGCGGAATTTGTCCACCTATAGCCCATGCATCGGCCACAACATTCGCCCGTTTCAATGATAAGGCTTCGTTGTAACTGTCTTCACCATAGTTGTCGGTGTGTCCATCCATACGGGCATGCGTTAGCCCTGTCGAGGCCAATTTGGCTGCCATGGTTTGGATCTGTTGCTGGCTTTCCGGGAGCAATTTGTAGTCATTTTTTGCGAACAGAATGGCATCTGATAATCCCAGCGACCAGTCGCCGGCGGATTCAGTAAATCCATAAGATTGCATAGCGGCGACTTGCTCAGGAGTAAACTTCCCCTGAGGGGACTGGCAGCCAGTCAGTACTAGCGAGGTGAAAATCAGGGGGGCTACCAGGTGCTTTATCATATCGATATATCCTTGTTATCTCACCAGCTTTTCGGCACGCTGGTGTTTGGCCTGATACATATTGTGATCGGCCAGCTCTTGTAATTTTTCCGCAGAGGCATGCTCAATGGTCATCGCGTAACCAATGCTTAATGTCATTGTGGTCTGATGACCATTATGAAGATCAAACGGGCGATTAAAGATTTGTGTCAGTGCTGAGCAAATCCGCTGTACTTCGGATTCCGACTGTACACCAAAGAGGACCATCGCAAATTCATCGCCGCCTATGCGGTATGCTTTATGTTGCAGCCCGCCAAATTCAGCTAACCGTTTTGCTACCTCAATCAAGACACGATCGCCCGTCGCATGACCCCAGGTATCATTGATATATTTGAAATTATCGCCATCAAGAAATAGTAACGCCGACGTTTTTCGGGCGTCGGAACTGCTCATCAACGTGTTGATGCCGCTACGAAACGCAGCCCGGTTCGCCAGCCCGGTTAATGGGTCATGTAGCGCGGTACGTAGCAGCTGCGCATTTTTAGCCTGTAAGCGAAGCTGCCACTCTTCCATTTCATCCAGCAGACTGTTGAAGTCGAGAGCGAAGCGGTGAAACTCAGCGATACGTTCTTCCGAAACTCGTCGGGAAAAATTGCGGTTGGAACGCACATCATGTACGACATCGGTGATATTTTTCAGCGCTTCCACCAGGCCATTGTGCAAATGGCGGGTGAGGGTAATTGCGATGCCTGATGCCAGCAGAATACAACCGGTCAGGACAGCGAGCGAAAACCAGATAAAATGGCTGATTGAACTGTCGCGAGCGGTTAAGCGTACTTCGCCAATGGTTTCACCATTGTGACGAATCGGCTGAGTGATGGGGGCAGGGAAGAGCCAGTGGCTTATGAAATTGCTGAAAGTATCGCCTGGATCCTTACGGGTGTTATGCCAGGATGCCAGAATATTTTGCTGCTTATCACGCACTTCTGCAGTTGAAAATTGCCCTTGCTTCCCCAGCGCTGCCAGTGTTTGAGTTGCTGCAGGGCCATCGGCAAAAACGACCGCTGCTTCCAGACTGTAAGTCATTGTTGCTGCTGTCAGTGCCAGGTTTTTTTGCGCGTACTGTTTCAGGGTCAGCACCGAGGTCACGGAAAGCAGCAACCAGATCAGCATCATAGTGATAAATATGCTGGTCATACTGATGTTGCGTAATGCTCTTTTAAACGTGGGGCGCTTATTAAGAGAATTATCGTTATCCATCATTTTTCTTCCGTGCGAGCATTAAGACATCCGGGTTGACCTTTACACCGCTACGCGATAAGGCATCCAGGTTTACGGCAAATCTGACGTCATTATTGTGGATGATCAGACAAAAGGCGCTACCAATAATGCAATCGGTATTTTGTTCGGCAATTAATAATAACGCCTTTGACGGATATTGTTCGGTTAATTCCATCTGGAATGTCGGTGACTCCTTGCCAAAATAAAAACCATTGCAGCCTGAAATCATCGCCTCTTGTTGAGTGTGAATGATGACAGGCAAATAAGGCAAAGATGTCGCGGCATTCTCTTGTAGGGCGGTACTAAAACGTGAAGATGAAAAGATACATAACTTTGGTAGGCCTGATAGCGCAGGCCAGCGAGTGTAACTGACAATACCGGAAACCATCGTACGCACGTTTTTCGCAACGTCTGAAGGTTCCTGAGCGAGTATTGGTGCTCCCGTCAGGAGGAGAATCAGCAGTAAGAACAGACGATGAGAAAAACGCATTCAGGGATCCTCACCATCTTCGCTTGCAATGCATCGATAATTTTTCAGAATGCTCATTAAAATATCATTTTTTTATGCAGTCGTCATCAGAGTGGGAAATAAAAAATAATAAGTAAAATCTCATGTTTAATTTATTGTTGGGGAGGTTAATTAATTTAATCGTATTGTGCTGGCATTCTCATCAGCCCCTTTTTGCCATACTTCATGCAGTTGGCTGGCATTTTCAACATTGTTGCAGCTGGCAGGAAAGCTTTTACCGGAAAGTCCTCGGGCATAAGTAAAATCGGTCTGGCAAGTTTTCTTTTGTCCTTCGGCATATCCTTTAAGGTATAGACCGCGATCCGCCTGTGAATCGCTAAATGCATCGTCATCTTTTATGGCGTTGCCCGATATCGCATCTTCCATACCAACATCATACCAGTCGGTGCTGGTCAAGGTTGGCGCGTGAGTATAAGGATCAATCTGACATCCGCTAACCAGTAAAGCCAACAAGGGGGCGATAAACTTTTTCATCATTTCTTTCTCCTTTTTCAAAGCATAGCGGATTGTTTTCAAAGGAGGTGTAAATTTATTTATACATAAACAAGGGTTAAAAGCGCGAATAAATTGCCTGTGTAAAGAAAAATGTACGAAATATGGATTGAAAACTTTACTTTATGTGTTATCGTTACGTCATCCTCGCTGAGGATCAACTATCGCAAACGAGCATAAACAGGATCGCCATCATGCAAAAAGACGCGCTGAATAACGTACATATTACCGACGAACAAGTTTTAATGACTCCGGAACAACTGAAGGCCGCTTTTCCATTAAGCCTGCAACAGGAAGCCCAGATTGCTGACTCGCGTAAAACCATTTCAGATATTATCGCCGGGCGCGATCCTCGTCTGTTGGTAGTATGTGGTCCTTGTTCCATTCATGATCCGGAAACTGCTCTGGAATATGCTCGTCGATTTAAAGCCCTTGCCGCAGAGGTCAGCGATAGCCTCTATCTGGTAATGCGCGTCTATTTTGAAAAACCCCGTACCACTGTCGGCTGGAAAGGGTTAATTAACGATCCCCATATGGATGGCTCTTTTGATGTAGAAGCCGGGCTGCAGATCGCGCGTAAATTGCTGCTTGAGCTGGTGAATATGGGACTGCCACTGGCGACGGAAGCGTTAGATCCAAATAGCCCGCAATACCTGGGCGATCTGTTTAGCTGGTCAGCAATTGGTGCTCGTACAACGGAATCGCAAACACACCGTGAAATGGCCTCCGGGCTTTCCATGCCGGTTGGTTTTAAAAACGGCACCGACGGCAGCCTTGCAACGGCTATTAACGCTATGCGCGCCGCCGCCCAGCCGCACCGTTTTGTTGGCATTAACCAGGCAGGGCAGGTTGCGTTGCTACAAACTCAGGGGAATCCGGACGGGCATGTGATCCTGCGCGGTGGTAAAGCGCCAAACTATAGCCCTGCGGATGTTGCGCAATGTGAAAAAGAGATGGAACAGGCGGGACTGCGCCCGTCTCTGATGGTAGATTGCAGCCACGGTAATTCCAATAAAGATTATCGCCGTCAGCCTGCGGTGGCAGAATCCGTGGTTGCTCAAATCAAAGATGGCAATCGCTCAATTATTGGTCTGATGATCGAAAGTAATATCCACGAGGGCAATCAGTCTTCCGAGCAACCGCGCAGTGAAATGAAATACGGTGTATCCGTAACCGATGCCTGCATTAGTTGGGAAATGACCGATGCCTTGCTGCGTGAAATTCATCAGGATCTGAACGGGCAGCTGACGGCTCGCGTGGCTTAAGAGGTTTATTATGGTTGCTGAATTGACCGCATTACGCGATCAAATTGATGAAGTCGATAAAGCGCTACTGAATTTATTAGCGAAGCGTCTGGAACTGGTTGCTGAAGTTGGCGAGGTGAAAAGCCGCTTTGGACTGCCTATTTATGTTCCGGAGCGCGAGGCATCTATGCTGGCCTCGCGGCGTGCAGAGGCGGAAGCTCTGGGTGTACCGCCAGATCTGATTGAGGATGTTTTGCGTCGGGTGATGCGTGAATCTTACTCCAGTGAAAACGACAAAGGATTTAAAACGCTTTGTCCGTCTCTGCGTCCGGTGGTTATCGTCGGTGGTGGCGGTCAGATGGGACGTCTGTTCGAGAAGATGCTGACGCTCTCGGGTTATCAGGTGCGGATTCTGGAGCAACATGACTGGGATCGAGCGGCTGATATTGTTGCCGATGCCGGAATGGTGATTGTTAGTGTGCCCATCCACGTTACTGAGCAAGTTATCGGCAAATTACCGCCTTTACCGAAAGATTGTATTCTGGTTGATCTGGCATCAGTGAAAAATGGACCATTACAGGCCATGCTGGCGGCGCACGATGGCCCGGTGCTGGGGTTACACCCGATGTTCGGCCCGGACAGCGGTAGCCTGGCAAAGCAAGTTGTGGTCTGGTGTGATGGACGTAAGCCGGAAGCATACCAATGGTTTCTGGAGCAAATTCAGGTCTGGGGCGCTCGGCTGCATCGTATTAGCGCTGTCGAGCACGATCAGAATATGGCGTTTATTCAGGCACTGCGCCACTTTGCTACTTTTGCTTATGGGCTGCACCTGGCAGAAGAAAATGTTCAGCTTGAGCAACTTCTGGCGCTTTCTTCGCCGATTTACCGCCTTGAGCTGGCGATGGTTGGGCGACTGTTTGCCCAGGATCCGCAACTGTATGCCGACATTATTATGTCGTCAGAGCGTAATCTGGCGTTAATCAAACGTTACTATAAGCGTTTCGGCGAGGCGATTGAGTTGCTGGAGCAGGGCGATAAGCAGGCGTTTATTGACAGTTTCCGCAAGGTGGAGCACTGGTTCGGCGATTATGCACAGCGTTTTCAGAGTGAAAGCCGCGTGTTATTGCGTCAGGTGAATGACAGTCGCCAGTAATAATCCAGTGCCGGGTGGCGTGTTTCACCCGGCACGATTTCATTATGCCGGATCGACTGGTACCACATTCTCGCTTGGGTAACAGCCCAGGACTTTCATCGAGCGAGTGATTTCACCTAGCTCTTTCAACGCCTGTTGCATTTCCGCTGATTCCAGATTGGCCTGAATATCCAGATAAAACATCTCTTCCCACGGGTTTCCGTGAATCGGGCGTGATTCCAGACGGGTCATAATCAGATTGTGGTTGCGCAGTACCAGCAACGCTTCAACCAGCGCACCAGCTTGTTGTCCGGTCGCCATTAACAACGTCGTTTTCGCCGGAACCTGGTCAGAAACGTTAATGGCTTTACGTGCCAACACCACAAATCGGGTGAAGTTTTGTCGCTGATTCGCTTCAATATGCTCCAGTACCTGCAAACCGTACAAAGTGCCGCCAGCTTCGCTTCCCAACGCAGCAACATGCGGTGATTTTGCCTGTGCAACCTTTTCCATTGCCGCAGACGTACTTTCGGTATATTCAATCTCCCAGTGCGGATAACGATTAAGGAATTTGCTGCATTGCTGGAATGGCTGCGGATGGCTGTAGACCGTATTAATGGTGGATAAATCAGTAGTGCCGGAGACCAACAAACAATGATCGATAGTTAACGTCATCTCGCCAACAATCGACAAACTGGTATGTTGCAGCAGATCGTAAACGTCGTTTATGGCACCGGAGCTGGTATTTTCAATCGGTACGACGGCATAGTCGGCCTGGCCGGTTTCCACCTGATTAAAAATATCGGCAAATTTGGCGCAGCCACTTTCAATGAATTGCTCAAAGTGACGCGCAGCGTACTGACGAGCGGCAAGATGTGAATAGGAGCCTTTGGGGCCGAGAAAAGCGATGCGTGCTGAGTGCGGATTAATTTTATTGAGATGTTGCTGGAGCAGTGCCTGCTGAGTTAATACGGAATCTTCAATGATGAGCTGGAACAGGCGAGTAATGTAATGGGCGTCCAGATGGTGCGCTTTACCGAGCGTAATTAATCTTTCCAGCAAATCGCGTTCGCGATCAATATCACGTACCGGGCGATGAGAGAGCAGTTTGGCTTTTCCCACCTCGACGGCCAGTTCGCGCCGCTCTGCCAGTAATGCTAATAATTTTTCATCCAGCGCGCTGATTTTCTCTCGCAGCGCCAGTAACGGGTTTTCCGATGTCATAGTGTTGCCTTTTTGTTATCAATAAAAAAGGCCCCCCGGTTTGGGAGGCCTTATTGTTCGTCTTTGCATTCTGTTTCACACGACGAAACGCCTCCCATTCAGGGGAAGGTAAAAAAGAATGCGAAGAAAAACGGCGTGTGTTTCATGTTTGTTTCCTTAGGTGACTTCAGTACAGTACCCGTACTGTTTTCTCGCTGTCAACAAAAAACGCGCCCGAAGGCGCGTTGGCGATACACTCAATATAAAGGACTACTCTTCTTCAACTTCTTCGACGAAGTTGGCGTCTTTCACCGATGTTGCGGCACGACGTGCTTCGCCTTTGTGCTGCAGTTTATTGAGCTGCCGTTCCAGCTTGTTGATCAATTCGTTAATTGCGGTGTACATATCTTCATGTTTACCACTGGCAACCAGAACGCCGTTAGGAGTATTGATTGTGGCGTCAGCAACAAAACCTTGTGGCTCTTTGGACAGAATGATATGTGGATTAATCAGATGTGTTTGCCATTTTTCCAGTTTGGCGAGACGGTCTGCGACATGTTGGCGGATGGCCGGAGTAATTTCCATTTGTTTGCTGGTAATGTTCATTGTCATAAATTTTACCTCTTGTCTTCCCGTCTTGGTGAATTCAGCATACCGTTCCTGATGTCAAAATGTGTGATGGAAATCTCATAATTTTGTCACTTTTTGTCAACGAATCTTTTTTGTGAGAAATCGCAGGAAGAGGTGTTTTTTTACTTGAGGAATATCTCAAAGCGAGCCATATTTGATGAGATCGATAGTGACTAAATCGCTTCAGTTTCACAACTAACAGAATAAAAAAACGGCAGCTCAAGGCTGTAATGCCAGTCAGTTAAGCAACTGACTGGCTCTTTTCGGGGCTGTGGGGTATTTCCAGGGCCTCTCCTTTACCACTCTCGGGAAGGCCCTTTCCCTTCTTGTCGGTAATTTCACAAGTTGTCCCATACTTGCAAGATCGCGCATCAGCTCCGGTATACGTCCCGGTGAAGCGCATGGCGTCCGTCATCGACGTCAGCAGATGGCTGGTCAGTTCCATCTGGCAGACCATTTTGACCTGCGGGTAGAGCGCCGGGTTCTCGGCATGTGTCTGGCGGGGGAAGGCTGCATCGTTCTCTGGTGTATCCGGTGTGCGCCAGAACACACCATCGATGGCCAGCAGGGTCAGGCCGCACCAGTGCGGATGCGGCGTGGCGTTATGCCAGAGCTGCGCTGTTTTCGTGAACACGCGTCGGACAGCCTCACTTCCCAGGCGCTGGCGGGCCTGAATAACGGCACTGGGGGCAACGAAGGGGCGATTGCCCGGCAGCATGATGTCCAGGCGATTCACAATCTGGTGAAGAGGTTCTTTACGCTCAAGCGCCATGCCAACAATACACCAGACCATCATTTCGAGGGGAAGACGGCGCTTGCGTAGCGTTACAGTACCTGATTCGGCAAGGCAACGAGAGATGAGTTCGGGGTCGAGGTAATCCCCCAGAGAAGTCAGTGGGTTACGCAGAGAATCGTAACGGGATACCAAATCAAGGGCCTGTCCAATGAGCATAAAAAAAATCCGGAAACGAGTGAGCGTTTCCGGATTCTTACACAGCCACTGGATCGGTCAACTGATCCTTAACTGATCGGCATTACAGCTCAAGGCTGCCGTTTTGTGTTTCAGGTTTCTGTTATGTATTGCTGCTGTTTGCGGCGATGATTTTCGCTACTTTTTCAGCTTGCGCATTCATTTGCATCTGACGGTATGCATTTTCCATCAGCGGCAGCGCATCACGCGTAGCCTGGGTATCCGGGTAGTCGCGCAACATGCCTTCTACGCGGTTAACGACGGCAACCCATGCGCCACGTTCTGTATAGTACTCGGCAACGGAGTATTCATATTTCGCCAGACGATCTTTCAGGAATACCAGACGTTTGGTGGCATCGGTGGTGTACTGACTGTTCGGATAGCCGCGCACCAGTTTGGAAAAGTCACTAAACGCAGCTCGTGCATGTTGAGGATCGCGATCGCTACGATCGACGCCAAAGAACCCTTGCAGTGCACTGTCATCGAGCGCCATATTGGTCAGGCCACGCATATACATGACATAATCGATATTCGGATGGGTCGGGTTAAGGCGAATAAAACGATCGATGGCAGCCTGTGCTAACGGCAAATCGGCGTTTTTATAGTAGGCGTAGATGAGATCCAGCTGCACCTGCTGCGAATACGGACCAAACGGATAGCGATTATCTAACGCTTCCAGTTGCGTTATTGCCTGTCTCCAGTTACCGTCCTGCAGCTTTTGTTGTGCAGTCGCGTAAATTTCATTTGGCGGATTATCAGGTACTTCTTCCTTTGACCCCGAGCAACCCGCCAAAAACAGGCTTAGTGTGGCGGCTGCCACCAGATATTTCATGCGCGTCATGACGTTTTGACTTTCCTCAAAATGTAATACGGGAGATTCTCTGTTCCTGCTCCCGGTTAAGACCAGCTACAATAGCACACTATATTAAACGGCAAAGCCGTAAAACCCCAACGATAAACGAAGAAGCAGTATATATGGCACAACGAGTACAGCTCACTGCAACGGTGTCCGAAAACCAACTCGGTCAACGCTTAGATCAGGCTTTGGCCGAAATGTTCCCGGATTATTCACGTTCGCGAATAAAAGAATGGATCCTCGACCAGCGCGTGCTGGTTAACGGCAAAGTTTGCGATAAGCCGAAAGAAAAAGTATTGGGTGGCGAGCAGGTGGCCATCAACGCTGAGATTGAAGAAGAAGCGCGTTTTGAACCGCAGGATATCCCGCTGGATATCGTCTATGAAGATGAAGATATCATCGTCATTAATAAACCACGCGACCTGGTGGTACATCCTGGCGCGGGTAACCCGGATGGCACGGTACTGAATGCGTTGCTTCATTATTATCCGCCCATTGCCGATGTACCGCGTGCGGGCATCGTCCATCGTCTGGATAAAGACACCACCGGCCTGATGGTTGTGGCAAAAACCGTTCCGGCTCAGACGCGTTTAGTCGAATCTTTGCAACGGCGTGAAATTACTCGTGAGTATGAAGCGGTGGCAATTGGTCATATGACCGCTGGCGGTACAGTAGATGAACCAATCAGCCGCCACCCGACCAAACGTACTCACATGGCGGTGCATCCGATGGGTAAACCGGCGGTCACTCACTATCGCATCATGGAACACTTCCGTGTGCACACGCGTCTGCGGTTGCGTCTGGAAACCGGACGTACGCACCAGATCCGCGTGCATATGGCCCATATCACTCATCCGCTGGTGGGCGATCCGGTTTATGGCGGCCGTCCGCGTCCGCCAAAAGGTGCTTCGGAAGCGTTTATCTCCACGCTGCGTAAGTTTGACCGCCAGGCGCTTCATGCAACCATGCTGCGTCTTTATCACCCGATCTCCGGCATCGAAATGGAATGGCATGCGCCTATTCCACAAGATATGGTGGAGCTGATTGAGGTGATGCGCGCCGATTTCGAAGAGCATAAGGATGAAGTGGACTGGTTATGAGTAAGCTGATTGTCCCGCAGTGGCCGCTGCCAAAAGGTGTTGCGGCCTGTAGCTCTACCCGTATCGGCGGCGTGAGCTTGCCGCCGTATGACTCGCTCAACCTCGGTGCCCATTGTGGCGATAACCCGGATCACGTCGAGGAAAATCGTAAGCGACTTTTTGCTGCGGGCAATTTGCCTTCAAAACCGGTCTGGCTTGAGCAGGTACACGGCAAAGATGTGCTTAAGCTTACTGGCGAACCTTATGCCTCAAAACGAGCGGATGCCTCTTATAGCAATACGCCCGGCACGGTTTGCGCCGTGATGACGGCTGACTGCCTCCCTGTGCTGTTTTGCAATCGAGCGGGAACGGAAGTCGCCGCCGCTCATGCTGGCTGGCGTGGACTGTGCGCAGGCGTGCTGGAAGAGACGGTTTCCTGTTTTGCTGATAATCCCGAAAACATTCTCGCCTGGTTAGGGCCGGCAATTGGTCCACGCGCGTTTGAAGTGGGAGCGGAGGTTCGCGAGGCGTTTATGGCAGTAGACGCCAAAGCGAGTGCAGCTTTCATTCAGCATGGAGATAAATATCTGGCGGATATTTATCAGCTTGCCCGGCAGCGTCTGGCGAACGTTGGTGTTGAGCAAATTTTCGGCGGCGACCGTTGTACATATACGGAAAATGAGACATTCTTCTCTTATCGTCGCGACAAGACCACCGGTCGTATGGCAAGTTTCATTTGGCTGATATAACCTAAAGAATCAAGACGATCCGGTACGCGTGATTTTCTTTTCACATTAATCTGGTCAATAACCTTGAATAATTGAGGGATGACCTCATTTAATCTCCAGTAGCAACTTTGATCCGTTATGGGAGGAGTTATGCGTCTGGATCGTCTTACTAATAAATTCCAGCTTGCTCTTGCCGATGCCCAATCACTTGCACTCGGGCACGACAACCAATTCATCGAACCACTTCATTTAATGAGCGCCCTGCTGAATCAGGAAGGGGGTTCGGTTAGTCCTTTATTAACATCCGCCGGCATCAATGCTGGTCAGTTGCGCACAGATATCAATCAGGCATTAAATCGTTTACCGCAGGTTGAAGGCACTGGTGGCGATGTCCAGCCCTCACAGGATCTGGTGCGCGTTCTTAATCTTTGCGACAAGCTGGCGCAAAAACGTGGTGATAATTTTATCTCGTCAGAACTGTTCGTTCTGGCTGCACTTGAGTCTCGCGGCACGCTGGCCGACATCCTGAAAGCAGCAGGGGCGACCACCGCCAACATTACTCAAGCGATTGAACAAATGCGTGGAGGTGAAAGCGTGAACGATCAAGGAGCTGAAGACCAACGTCAGGCTTTGAAAAAATACACTATCGACCTCACCGAACGAGCCGAACAAGGCAAACTCGATCCGGTGATTGGCCGTGATGAAGAAATTCGCCGTACCATTCAGGTACTGCAACGTCGTACTAAAAATAACCCGGTGCTGATTGGTGAACCAGGCGTTGGTAAAACAGCCATCGTTGAAGGTCTGGCTCAGCGTATTATCAATGGCGAGGTACCGGAAGGGCTGAAAGGCCGCCGCGTACTGGCGCTGGATATGGGCGCGCTGGTGGCCGGGGCGAAATATCGCGGTGAGTTTGAAGAACGTTTAAAAGGCGTGCTTAACGATCTCGCCAAACAGGAAGGCAACGTCATCCTGTTTATCGACGAATTACATACCATGGTCGGTGCGGGTAAAGCCGATGGCGCAATGGACGCCGGCAACATGCTGAAACCGGCGCTGGCGCGTGGTGAATTGCACTGCGTAGGTGCCACGACACTGGACGAATATCGCCAGTACATCGAAAAAGATGCTGCGCTGGAACGTCGTTTCCAGAAAGTGTTTGTTGCCGAGCCTTCTGTTGAAGACACCATTGCTATTCTGCGTGGCCTGAAAGAACGTTACGAACTGCACCACCATGTGCAAATTACTGACCCGGCAATTGTTGCAGCTGCGACGTTGTCTCATCGCTACATTGCTGACCGTCAGCTGCCGGATAAAGCCATCGACCTGATCGATGAAGCAGCATCCAGCATTCGTATGCAGATTGACTCAAAACCGGAAGAACTCGACCGACTCGATCGTCGTATCATCCAGCTCAAACTGGAACAACAGGCGCTAATGAAAGAGTCTGATGAAGCCAGTAAAAAACGCCTGGATATGCTCAACGAAGAACTGAGCGACAAAGAACGTCAGTACTCCGAGTTAGAAGAAGAGTGGAAAGCTGAGAAAGCGTCGCTTTCTGGTACGCAGACCATTAAAGCGGAACTGGAACAGGCGAAAATCGCCATTGAACAGGCTCGCCGTGTGGGTGATCTGGCGCGGATGTCTGAACTGCAATACGGCAAAATTCCAGAACTGGAAAAGCAACTGGAAGCCGCAACGCAGCTCGAAGGCAAAACTATGCGTCTCTTGCGTAATAAAGTGACCGACGCCGAAATTGCTGAAGTGCTGGCGCGTTGGACGGGGATTCCGGTTTCTCGCATGATGGAAAGCGAGCGCGAAAAACTGCTGCGTATGGAGCAAGAGCTGCACCATCGCGTTATTGGTCAGAACGAAGCGGTTGATGCGGTATCTAACGCTATTCGTCGTAGCCGTGCGGGGCTTGCTGACCCGAATCGCCCGATTGGTTCATTCCTGTTCCTCGGCCCAACGGGTGTGGGGAAAACTGAGCTTTGTAAGGCGCTGGCGAACTTTATGTTTGATAGCGACGAGGCGATGGTCCGTATCGATATGTCCGAGTTTATGGAGAAACACTCGGTGTCTCGTCTGGTTGGTGCGCCTCCGGGATATGTCGGTTATGAAGAAGGTGGCTACCTGACCGAAGCGGTGCGTCGTCGTCCGTATTCCGTCATCCTGCTGGATGAAGTGGAAAAAGCGCATCCGGATGTCTTCAACATTCTGTTGCAGGTACTGGATGATGGGCGTCTGACTGACGGGCAGGGGAGAACGGTCGACTTCCGTAATACGGTTGTCATTATGACCTCTAACCTCGGTTCCGATTTGATTCAGGAACGCTTCGGTGAACTGGATTATGCGCACATGAAAGAGCTGGTACTCGGTGTGGTAAGCCATAACTTCCGTCCGGAATTCATTAACCGTATCGATGAAGTGGTGGTCTTCCATCCGCTGGGTGAACAGCACATTGCGTCGATTGCGCAGATTCAGTTGAAACGTCTGTACAAACGTCTGGAAGAACGTGGTTATGAAATCCACATTTCTGACGAGGCGCTGAAACTGCTGAGCGAGAACGGTTACGATCCGGTCTATGGTGCACGTCCTCTGAAACGTGCTATCCAGCAGCAGATCGAAAACCCGCTGGCACAGCAAATACTGTCTGGTGAATTGGTTCCGGGTAAAGTTATTCGCCTGGAAGTTAATGAAGACAGGATTGTCGCCGTTCAGTAATGATAAAACGAGTCCTTCGGGGCTCGTTTTTGTCTATAAATTAGACGGAAAAGACTATATTCAAGATGTTTTGCCTGAAAAATGAGCGAACGATAAAGTTTTTATATTTTTCGCTTGTCAGGCCGGAATAACTCCCTATAATGCGCCACCACTGACACGGAACAACGG
>NZ_JABWMS020000061.1:0-26793 GCF_013369155.2 Escherichia sp. 94.0001
GTAACATCTGGTAGCTGGATGAACCGTCATGGGAGTTGAGCAGAATAATTTCAGGGACATGCTGACCGGTTATCTGTCCGGCCCGCCGCAGACGCAGCATGTGTTTTGTGTATTCCCGGCGGCTCTGGTCGCGCACGCGGGTCTGGCAGGCAAAGAACGGCTGAAAGCCTTCCTGCTGCAGATTTTCCAGGACGGTGATAGTGGGAATGTACGCATAGTGTTCACTGCGAGAGGTATGTCGGTTTTCCCCAAAAATACTCGGTACATGGCGCATCAGTTCTTCGTGTGTCAGCGGACGATCACGACGTATCTGGTTCGCATAACCAAAACGACTGGCTAATCTCATGATTTGCTCCTTATGAATGATTAAGCGATATAAATGAAAAAGCCGCGTCTCCCGGAGAAGACGCGGCCTGATGGGTGAAATGAATGAGGTTTATTGTCTGAGAAGCCCTTCACTGGCGAACCACGTATTAAGCTGTATTCCGGCATCGCCAGTGCAACTGACCTTCAGCATTGCGGATAACCCGCCGGAAATATGTTCACTGGTTGTTTTTGTATCTTCCCCCAAAATTAAATAAATTCATCTTAACCATCACCCAGATAATATATATCTGAAAATATTTTCAATAACACCAGACAGGAAAAACACCACCACAGGCGGTGGCGTTTCTTTGGGGCGTCTTTATTTAATCCGGGCCATCGCGTTTCTCAGTGCCAAATCTGCCTCTTCCGTTATATCCAGGCTTTTCTGCAATACCGCCTCTGACCGGGTCAGTGCCTGACGTGCTGCCAGCGGTTTCCGGATATGCTCCATCGCCAGCATCGTGTCTTCATAGCCCTGCTGACGCCAGGCGTCGGTATGTGCCGATGTAAAACTGAGCAGACCGCCGCTGTTGCCACCATCACCTGCATATTTCAGCCTTTTCCGGGGACGGATCTCAAGGATTGTGGTGTCCGGAAAAGCCTGGCGATCCCATAAAGAACCGTCACTCAGATGCGTCACAATCACCATATTGCATCCGGCATCGACCAGAGGCGTCACAGGGGTATTTCCCTGCATATTTCGCCATCCTCCCATACCACCATCACCGAACATTGTCCCCTGAACCTCACGGGGACGGAACAGCAGGGGCAGCGCGGCTGACGCAAGCAGAGCCTCTTTCTGCTGTCCGCGGGGCAGGCTCTGGATATGCTGAAAAACGGCGTTTTTCGTGGTTCCGACACCCAGTTCAGCACGAATGCAGTCAATAATATCCTGCATGCCCCCTTCTGTGGGGTACAGCGACACATACAGCGGTAGCCCGTCTGCCAGAGCATCAGTATCAAGATAATGATCCATCAGCGCTGTCAGGGGCTCATCTGACAACAACGGCTGAGCCATCAGATTGTCAAACCCGTTGATTGTCGATATATGGCGAAGAAGCGTCGTAAGCAGTGCTCCTGCACGTCCGGGGATCTGGCAGAGGTTCATTGCCTGGAACAATTTTTTCAGCAATGAAAAGTAAACCAATCTGTTTACCGACAGCACCTGATTATTCCCCAGATGCTCCCAGAGCGCCTCCAGGCGTACGGCAGCTTCTGACAGATCGGGAGAGGCCGCGATAATGGCACCATTGAATGCGCCAATGCTGGTCCCTGAAACCATGCTGATCTGTGTACCACACTCTGCCAGTGCCTTAACCACTCCCGCCTGATAAGCGCCCACCGCCCCGCCACCGGACAGCACCAGCCCCGTTTTCATTTCTGTACTCATGCAGCCCCCTTCTGAAATATTTCATCGACCATACTTTCAGAGAGGCGTTCTGCAGAGCAGAGGCGAGGCATGCGAACCGGTAAGTGTTCTGCAGCCTGCGTGGTTGACCAGATCACCGGATGCTGCTCTTCACTGCACCAGTCTCCCAGCCAGTTAATCGCGTCATGCCACTCGTTATCTGCCTGCTCCCGGCCCTGACCACCAAGCCAGTCCAGAGTGTTCAGACGCACGGTTGCACTACCGCCACTCTCCTGTGCCATCTGCGTTAATGCTTTATGTCTGAGAATATCCAGTAGCTGGTTAACCTGGCCTGTTTCGCCCTGACGTATCACATCACCAAACGCGCCCCAGCGAAGCTCTTCAAGTGCCACATAACAACGTCCGGCAGGGGAAAATGACGCATATCGCCCGGCGCTCCACCATGAGAATATCTGCTCAAGATGTAACTGCGCCCGCTGAACCTGGTCAACACGGTGGAGTTTTTCTTCAAGATGATTCAGTTTATGGTGAACCTGATCGGCCAGGGTGAGTAACTGCTCCCGCGTATCTGCGGAATAATGCGCCAGCCTGGCTGTATCACTGACCAGTGAACTGACCCTGTCGTTTACCCGGGTAATCGCGTAGTTTGTGGTGGCAAGTGACGTTGTCATCTCCGTCAGCCAGCGCAGGGACGCCTCAACGCCCTGTGCAAGCGACGCATTGATGGCATTCTGCCGTGCAGCGCCTTCGCCGGTCAGCCCCTCTTTTAAACGCCGGAAGAACGTGCGCTCTCCGGCCGTGCGGATATGCTCCTGTGCAACATCGATTCCGTTTGCGAAATCAACCACAAATTTTTCAGGAAGACAGGTGAGTACCTGACATACCCGGTTATCAGCAATTTGTTGAATAAATGGTGAAGTCACAGCATTGTCTCCAGCTCTTCCCTCAGCGCCTTACTGTCAGTAATGAGCTCAGGAACCCTTTCATTTAATGCCTGAAGTCGCCCGGTAAGCCGTTCCTGCGCCTGCTGATCGCGTTTATGATCTTCAGAGCTCTGAATCAGCGTGTTACGCAGTTGTTCAACTTTCTCCCTGAATGCGCAGAAAAAGGCATCGATTTCCTGGCGGACGGGCTGGTTAATATCCTGCTCAATGGATGCCTGCAGCTCCCCGAAATATGCCCGGGTCAGTGACATAACTTCCTCTCTGGCCTTGTTGATATTGATCACGCTGCGACTCACATCCTCGTCATAGTTTTCCCAGCCCAGGTCACTGGTGCCAAACCATCGACAAACGGTTCCCCATACGCCACTCTGCCGACGGCGACGGGTGACGGTCTCCGTTCTTTCCTCCATAAGCGCACTCAGATTTATTTTTACCGCGAGCCGGGTCTGTAACTGGCTGACTGCCGGAAAACTGATTTTTACGGTAAAGCCCTCATCCTCCAGGCGGGCATTGATGCGACCGGCAATGTTTTCTGTGGCGTACAGGGCCGTGCCACGAAAACCTGTTTCAATCCCGCTGACGATTTTCTCCAGCTCAGGCCGGAACTGTGCTTCAGCCTCACGGTGCAGGCTGGTCACGGTCGATTCGATTTGCGTCATCAGTTCAAGGGCTGCCCTGCGATCACTGAATTTTATTTCGGGGCTGTCCGGATCAAAGTCCCGCATCCTGTCATGCTGATTTCCGGTTCCGAAAATATCGTGAAAGAAAGCGAATGCGTTTCTCTCCCGGGGCTGCGCTGAATTTTCTTCCTCCAGCATTTGCTGTTCTTTGCGTTTACCGCTTCTGAAATAGTCGTTCAGCTCCTCCTCCAGTGAGGCACAGACCTTCGTCAGTAATTCCCCGGTTTTGGTATTGATGTCCTCCATGGCCATTCTGACATCACCGGTCACCTGATTCTGACATTCCTCAATCTCCTGGATATCCGCCAGCAGGCTGGTAATATGCGCCTGTAGTGACTGAATGCTTTGCTGCAGCCCCTGATGACGTAATGACAGATATTCGCTGACATTTTCTGCATTCTGCATCAGTTTTGCGGCGGCAGAGTCAACCGCCAGTGCCGCCGCTCTGGAATGGGAGCTCTGTATGACTTCCGTTATCAGTTGATCGATCAGAGATATATTCCAGAGTTTTTCTGCCTTTTTATTTACCTTAGTGCTGTCTTTCCAGTCGTCCTCTTCCACCATAGGTCCGAAAGCTTCCCTGATAAAATCATCGACCCAGGCTTCATCAACCGGAAGCGCACCGTTTTTTCGTAACTCATGAAGCGCACGGTTAGCCAGGTACGCCTGACGTGATGAGCCGGGATAAACGCGGGAGGCGGGCAGCACATCGCTGTTCAGCATTGCTGGCACCTTCTGGCGTACGGCATCCGCACCATCACCATTGCGATCTTTTTCATCGAATTTATTGACCAGCACAAACAGACGACCGGCTGAGACGTCAGCAATGGCATTAAGCTCTTTACGAACCTCCTCATCGGCTTTCGAGTTCATCTGGGTGTAATCCATCACCGCCAGCACCGCAGAGGCTTTCTGTAGTTGATCCCGCATCATCATTTCCATCTGTGGTTGTCCGGCTTCATTAGGGCCGGGGGTATCCAGCAGTGTGAGTGTTCCCTGACATGCATCCATTCCCACCAGGTGGCTGAACGCCACGTCGATCACCGGTAGTTTCTGCACTTCTGCGTATTCGTCAAAAGGAAATTCAGTCCCCATTGCCGCAGCAAGACGAACCAGGTCATTTAACGATGCCAGTCCGGTAAAGATTTCGTCTTCCCCGTGGTATTCATTTTTAAGCCAGACATCATCCGCCAGAATATCCAGTAGTTCGCGGGTATCCCCGGTTTGCTGCAGGGACTGTGCGACTTGCTGCCCTGCCGGGGTGGCGAGTTTTTCCTGCAGTGTGATTAATAAATTGCGGACGGGCTGAATATGTTCCAGATGGAGGACCGGTTCCGTTTTTCCGGGAACGTGGCGGATCAATGTCGGTACCGAGGTCATGGGGCGGTTACGGTTGGGCAGAATTTCCTGCCCCACAATGGCGTTGATGGTGGTTGATTTGCCCGCCTTCATCGTGCCGACCACAGCCAGCACCATCTCCCTGCGGGCGGTTTTGATTTGTTCGCCCTCCAGCTCCTCAATTCTTTTCAGCGCTTTCCGTTTATCAAAAAGCAGCCCGTTTTCGTTCTTACTGTCAGATAACACATCCGGCTCATCAACCATTTGCCGGAGCAGATTGATATTCAGTTGCAAAAGCCGGTCGGCTTCATCACAAAGCAGGGCGATGTTCTTTTCGTGCATCATTCACCTTTATAAATTCAATAATTCAGAACTGCGGTGAACAGCAATGAGCGTCCTTTCCCATTACTGCATGAATTTTCCTGAAATCGTATTTCCGGGATACCGTATAATCAGAAAGTCATATTCAGCGTAGCCTGACCGTTATAGCCTTCAGCGCTGCTGCCGCTGACGCTGTGGGCATAACCGGCCTGAACGCCCAGGGTGATATTTTCCCGGATACGGGCTTCCAGTCCGGCCTGCAGGTCCAGTGACGTGCCATTCCGGGACGGTGAGAACGTCATGTTACTGCCGGCTGCGGCTGTCCCCATGCTCATGTCACCCCGGGAGCTGAAGGTGCGGATAACAGAAGGCTGTACCCACCAGTTCACCGGCAGTTCACTCACACTGTGTTTTGCACTGTCGCGCAGGGTGTCACGGGATGAGGTGCCTTCACCAAAGGTCATATCGTTGTGGCTGCCCAGACGGAAACCGGCACGCACATGTTGTGCACTGCCATGCCCGAACTTCACATAACCGGCGTTATCCTGGCCGTCATCCAGGGAGAGTCCCTGCCAGGTGTACTGCAGTTGTGGCTCCAGCATCAGATTGTCAGTGATACTGAAGGGCAGACCGGTTTCCAGTGAGCCCAGCCAGCCCCAGCCCCGGGCGCGGAAGTCGTTATTGTCCGATGACGCTTTCATGCTGTGACGGGTTCCCTGGGCCACAATGTCAGCCCACAGGCCGGAGGATGTGTGTACCAGATTCAGGTATCCGCCCAGACTGCCGGCATCATCCCGGACCGTGCCGGCGCGGGAACCGTCATCATCCTTAACATCAACGGAAGAATGGCCTGCAGCACCATACACCCCTGTCGTCAGAGACATACCGGCAACCTCTGTTCTGAGCAGGTCACCCTCCAGACGGACGAAGCCATAGCTGCCGCTGCTTTCCGGCGTGGCTCCACGGGCAATACCGCCGTTGTTATCGTGACCGAGATGACCGCCCTGAATGCTGAGACGGACGCTGTTATTTTCACCGTTTACACCGGTCTGATGGCTGCGGGAGCCTGCCAGAATCCGGTCATAGTCCATTGCCTGTGTCAACATGGATGTATACAGGGGGACTTCAGCACGATAAGCATTTTCACTGCGCAGGTACCAGTCTTCATCGCTGTCACGGTTCAGGGTGTAGTTAAAGGCGCCGGCCTGAAGCGGGCGACTCAGGGCAAACGCACCTTCTTCTGTGGTGGCGCCATTCTGTGCATCCACAACCCGGATACCCTGTCCGGTGGTTGCCACCCCGAGGTTGCTGTTTCCGACATTTGTAAACGCAAGCCAGGTTTTGCCGGTTGCCTGACCACCATTAATCACCAGCTGCTCAGAGGCATTGCTGCCATCAAGGCGAACACGCATATTGATGGTGCCGCCCTGGCCGGTGAGGTTCGTGGTGGTCAGTTTATGGAACGTTACCGGGGAGTTACTTTTTGCAACAGCACGGCTCAGCGCGGCATTCGGTGTCGTCTGATTATCAAAGCGAATCTCCCCTGCGTTAACAATATCGCCGGTACTGACCACATCACCATTCAGTACCATACTGGCGCCTTTACTGAGCTGTGTTCTGCCACTCAGACTTCCCCCGGCAGCCAGCGTCAGTGTTCCACGATGTCCGACAGTGGTGTTGCCAGCCTGTCCCCCGGCATTAACCGTAAAGCTGCCGCCATTTTCCAGCAGCAGGCCGCTGGCCTGACCGGATGTGCCATCAATACTGAACTTACCGCTGGCATTGGTCCCCTCAACAGTGGCACCACTGTCTGCAATCAGGGCACCACCGGATGTCATGGTGACATCTGTTACCTTACCACCGGCAGACACTGCCAGGGTACCGCCGTCATCCACCAGGGTATTCTGCGCTGAATGGCCTTCCAGTACATCCAGGCGACCGCCATTTTCCAGAACGACGTTATCTGCCATGCCATTTCCCACGGAGAAATGCCCCAGACGGTTTGTGCCGGTGACAGTTGCAGCAGTACTGGTAACCAGTGCACCGCCCGTGTTCTGGGTGACTGCAGTGGCTTCCCCGCCGGCATGTACCCTCAGTTCACCGTTCTGATTTATGGTGGTGTTACCGACAGCACCACCTGCCTTAACAACCTGCCAGCCCCCCTCGTTAATTACCGTGTTCAGCGCAAGTCCGTCCTTGTGCACATACTGGTAACCGCCATTCAGTGTGGTATCCAGCGCATGCCCGTGTACCGTCTGGTCACCACCTGCGTAAATGAGGGTATCCCGGGCCACCCCTGAAGACCAGATAACCTGCCGCCCATTTTTGTTGATGGTGGTGGATTCAGCTGTTCCCCCGACCATCTGACCGCTGGATACATTTTCAGAATCCGGGCCGCCTTCTGCGCCGGTGTTGATGATGGTTCCTGTTGCCAGCCCGCCACTTTTAACGCTCTGGTAACCGTCGCGGTTGATAATTGTACCGGTGGCAACCCCGCCCTCATGCACCCACTGCTCGCCTCTGTTATTCAGTGTGGTGTTCACCGCCAGTCCGTTCAGGCTCTGTCCCCCGCCGTCACGAATAACCGTATCACTGGCTGTTCCCCCCTCCAGCACGACCTGACGACCATTTGTGGTGACAGTGGTGTTTCCGGCTATCCCGCCATTCTGTATCCATTGCCCACCGGTGTTTTCTTCACTGTCCGGCCCCAGTTCCAGCCCGGTACTGATGGTCATTCCGTTGGCCGTACCGAAGACAATCTGGTTGTCATGATTTGTCAGTGTTCCATCGTTCACGGTTTCTCCCGCCTGTACAACCTTGTCAGCAGCCAGTGCCGGGACTGATGTGACAGCAGCAAGAGACAGCGCAACCGCCACACCGGCGCGTTTTCCCCGTGAGCGGGCCAGTTCGGAGGCCACCACCAGGGTGCCCGTAATGTGATTCCATACCAGCCTGTAGCTGGTGTTCAGATGTCGTTTCATCAGCTTTTCCTTACAGAGGGTGAATAAAAAAGCCGGTACCCACAAAAGTGGATACCGGCAGGTACAAAACAGAGTTATCGGGCACAGCGATACGTCCCGGGCGTAAACGCTCTCCCCCTTCATCAGACAGAGAAGTATCAGTCTGTTGTGTGCAATTCCGTTCTGCATGATGAAGAGATTCAGCTGCCTTTTCGCAGGCCATTAACCACTATAAACGATCGATACCTGTTTTATCGATCGTTTTATTCTATTAACAGTAGAGCAGTCACGCAAGAGAAACAGGAGGGGCATGAGGTGTTTGTATCATGTTTTCAGTTGGTTAACGCAATGTAATCAGACATTTCCCCTGGCAGACTGTTCAGAAGAAAATCCAGTTCCATACCGCGCGGGCAACAGAGACCACCGTGTCACGGACGGCACGCAGAACTGTGCGTGCAACAAAGGCAACACAGACGCTCTCCACCGTGTCAAATATCCGGTCCACCGCACCGGTAAACTGTTCACGGGCCTGCCCCCGGACAGATTCCGTGCACAGCTCGTCCTGCAGGCGGGTCATCAGGGGACTGGCGGCATGGTCGGGAAGCGCTGTCATGAGCGCACTGACCAGCGTATCCAGTTCCCAGCCGGTGCGGGCCGATACGGCAACAACCGGATGTACGGGCCGGAACAGCCGGAATACCGCATCTGTTTTTTCGCGAATGTTCTGTTCCTGTGCGGGAGAAGGCTGAATACCTGCCATATCCCATTCATGGCAGGGCTCTGTTTTGTCGGCCTGCGTCACCACAAACAGCACCTGCTGATGTCCCCGGTGCAGTATGTGTCGCCAGAAATACTCATCCACAGACAGGGCACGGTCATCGGCTTTAATCAGCCACAGTACCAGGTCCAGTTCAGGCAGAATGTCACGGTACAGGGCTTCATACTCTGCATCCCTGTCCCGGCTCTCGCCCACCCCGGGCAGGTCAGTGATAACCATGCTGTGACCATGGCCACTCAGACGGAAGCGCCGCACTTCCCGGGTGCCGGCGTGAACATCACTGACCGGGGTGACCTCCCCCTGAAACAGTGCATTACAGAGTGAGGATTTACCGGCCCCGCTTTTACCCATAATGCCAATCACGGGTTCGTGACTGGTGAGTTTGCGCAGATGTTCCAGGATGTGACGGGAAAGCGAGTAAGGCAGGGAGGAGAGCGGTTTTTCAATTGCCTCAATGGCATCAGACGGATTCATACATGTATTCCCGGTGAAAAAAGACAAAACCCCGCGCACCGGAAAGGTGGCGGGGGATTCACAACGATAATATCTGTCTGAAATTATTTAGGATGCAGGTATCTTCTGATAATCATACATCCCGAATTTTGTTCTTAATAGTTGAGTAGTGGTATTTGGTTTCCCTGAGAGAATATAAAGGTGAATCATGCTGCATTGAGTTTGATTCAATTTGTACTGAGACAAGTATCTTCATGATTATAATCAAAAGTTGGGTGGATTGGTCTGGCGCTCATCATTTTTTCGAATAAACTCACTAATTATTGCCCCCCCCAAAGGAGATGATTTCATGTATAATTGTGGTGAATCATATTCAGAATACGACATATCATTATCTGACGATGAAAACTATGACGATGACTATTATCGTGAACGCCCGTGTCCGGGAGAAGTTTTCGGCTATGATAATACTGAGGATAATGATGAGGCGGCATCTGATTATGCATTAAAAATAAATGAAAACTCTGATTAATACGGGGGTAGCTGATAATAAGACAATCAATGACAGATATTAATGAATAAACATAATCAGGCGCTCAATACTTGGTTTAATCTGGGCGCCTGATTAAAATCTGAGGAAACATATAATAATTTTCATCAAAATAGTATTTATGTACTAACTAAGCTGGATTTGAACCTCTATTTCTGGGTATTTGTTATCACTTAATCCATTACTGCTCCTCCTTCAGCATATGTCGTATCCGTTGAAGGATTTACGCATATCGGTAACGTCGGCAACGAGCCAGATGCGGGTACCTGACGGGAGTGAGATCATCGTCCCCTCCCGGTCAGTTCACGGATCAACAGCGTGAGCAGCTCTGGCGATGGATTTTCCAGCGTCATGTTACCGTGACGGAACTCCACCTTGCAGGAGCCGGCACTGACACTGGTCTGAGTGGAAGTGGATAAAGACGGCGCAATGGCCGCCACCGGTTCTTTCTGCTCATCCGGCGTTATTTCTACAGGTAATAATTCAACGCCAGTGTCAGAAGAGGTCGTTACCTGAAGACGCCGTGATATACGCCCTTCGTTCTGCCAGAGCCTGAGCCATTTGAACAGGAGGTTATCATTGATATCGTGTTCCCGGGCAATACGGGCAACAGAGGCTCCTGGTTGTGATGCCAGTTCCACCATACGAAGTTTGAATTCATTCGAATAGTTTTTACGAGGTTCTTTTCGCCAGTCCTGTAATTCCATACTTAGATGTCCGTCTATATCAGATGGGCGTCTAAGTTACCAATTTTCGTCTGATGGCTACATACGGCGGTCAGTTTACGCTTACTGACAACTCGATGGCGGAGAGCATCAATGGTCTTTACAAAGCGGAGGTAATACACCGTAAGAGCTGGAAAAACCGTGCAGAAGTGGAACTGGCCACACTCACGTGGGTGGACTGGTATAACAATCGACGATTGCTGGAAAGGCTGGGCCATATCCCACCGGCAGAAGCAGAAAAAGCTTATTATGCTTCCATCGGAAACGATGATCTGGCAGCCTGAGTTCACAGATAAAACACTCTCCAGGAAACCCGGGGCGGTTCACTTGTAAGGTTAGTTTTCAGACGGACAATGAAATGAGGATATGCGATAAATTTCAGTCAAAGATCCATAAAACAGACATATTGTTATTCAGTGGTGAACAGTCCATTCCGGAGACGGAATATCTTGTTAAGGCTGTATATTATACTGGCTGTAAACAACATGGCCACCAAGGACCATGTTGTTTACAGCATACCCTTGTTGCAAAAGAATCCCCGTCAGAACAGCACTGAGTAGTTCAGACCAAAGGTTCGGCCCCGGCCTTTGTAGTCGTACAGTGAAGCAGGGCCGTAACCCGGGCTGTAGTACAGAGGTGCACGCTGTCCCCAGACAGTGGTATAGTCACGGTCGAAGAGGTTCTCAACGCTGAAGCTGAGTGTTCCCACCGGAAGCAGCCAACTACTGATAAAATCGACGGTAGTGTAACCATTAATATCGTTACCCTCTGCATCGCTTACGTCGAAAGAAGTGGTGCTCTGCACACGCAGACTCCACGGTTCCGGCGCCCAGCTAATGTAAGCTGTCGCTTTCGATGGACTTGATTCCTTCACGTCATATTTTTGCCATTGACCGTTCACTTTCGACTCGGTTTTCAGCACATTGAAGTTCACACCGGTACTCCAGTCAGTATCCGGGATCAGGTAGTCCACCGCACCTTCCACGCCGTAAATACGGCGCCTGTCGTCCTTCACACTGATGGTCAGATCTTTATTCCTTTCCACGCTCTTATTGGAAAGCGAGTAATATGCTGCGATTTGAGTCCGCAGGTTGTCACCGGTAAAGCGCCAGCCCAGTTCATAAGAATCGACTTTCACGCCTTCCAGCTTACTGTCGCTGACGTTCACGCTCTTTGTCAGGGGAAGATGGCCGTTCACTGCTGCACCATAGATGCCGCGACCATAATATTTCCCCGGATCCGGCAATGCCACCCCCTGGGAAAAATTGAACCATGCCTGCTGACGTTCGGTGATGTGCATCAGCAGACCAGCATTGAACAGAAAGTTATCGTAATCTACCGAACCACCAGGAATGGCGTCGGCAGATATCGCCTTCCCGGCAGCAATCTTCTGTTGCTGCGTGTAGTCGATAAAATCATCTACCCTGTTCTCAGTATACTGATAGCGTACGCCACCGCTGACGGTAAAAATATCATTAATGTCATAGCTGGATTGCAGGAAGGCCGCCAGATTGGTGATGTCATATGACGGATAGCGCCCGGTGGTGTAAATCTTATGGTTGTTCAGCCCTCCGGAAGCACTTGCCTGAGCCAGATCGAAGAACATCTGGTTGGAGGTAAAGCGCTCATGCTCAGCATCCAGCCCCCAGGTGATTTGCCAGCCGTCCATCAGTTGGCTGTTCAGAGTCAGTTTCATGCCGTACTGGTCGGTATCCTGCTGTGACGAGGAGAAAGCCGTCGCCTGTTTATTCGCATTTACCGTCGGGAACGGGTAGAACCGCAACGACTCATCGCGGTAGTAAACCTGACCGACCAGTTCCTGTCTCAGGAAATCACTGTCAGAGTACTGCAGGCTGATCAAATGCCGCTCAGTGCCGGGAATGCGGTCAGAATTCAGCCCCTTACTGACGTATGGTGTGCTGCTCCCGCTGATGGCGGAAAAGCCTTTCCCGAGATTAAGCCCGTAATTGTCGTCCCCCTGACTTTTATAGTACTGCGTTATCAGTTGAAGCTGCCGGGATTCATCGATGTTCAGCGTACCGGTTCCCATGATGTCCAGCCGATTGGAGTGCTGCAGGCCGGTCTGGGTGTTATCAAGCAGGGTGGCATCGCCGTTACCGTCAAACCAGCCGCCAAATTTCTGATATGCCACGGAAAGACGTCCGGAGATATGGTCATTTCCGCCGGAGACAGCACCGGCAATGCGCTCATCGTGATCTTTACTGCTGTTAAAGCCACTTTTTGTGCCAGCCTCAAACTCCATCATGGTTTCCGGCTGGCCTTTTTTGGTCACGATGTTGATCAACCCTCCGGTACTCCCGCCACCGTACAGGGCCGTCGCGCCGGAGATCACTTCAATATGGTCGATATTAAAAGGATCGACAGAGTCCAGTTGTCGGCTGTCGGAACGTGAAGAGTTGAGGCGCACACCGTCAATCAGGACAACCAGCGGGCGGCCACGCATGTTCATACCGTAGTTGGTTCGGCTCTGGCTGCTGACATCAAGGCCGGGGATTAACTGAGCCAGTGCGTCTTTCAGCTCTTTACCGCCCTGAATCTGCTGCTCCAGTTCGGCATTTTCGATAACCCAGGTGGTTTGCGTCATCTCCGCTACAGTTCGATTGCTGCGGCTGGCAGACACTATGATCTCATTATCATCGTTTTGCTGGGCGACAGCTGGTGACAGCACGACAAGAAGCAGCGGACCAAGAGCCCGGGGCATATACTTTTTGCGCATCATCGTTATTCCTGAATATTTGTTGTATAGTGAGTTAAAGCAGCAGCCTCCGGCTGCGGTTTTTTCCGGCTGCCGCTGCGCCACTGAATCAGTGCGGGCGGCATACTGAGATCGAATAAATCACGCCCCAGTACGCGATTAAGAATACGTGCAGATCTCCAGGCCATCAGGCTGAGCTGGGGTTCGGCGATGCCATGAGTTTGCATGCTGGCGTTGACCGCAAAGATGTTATTTTCTTTCGGGCCACTCCATTCCAGAGTGAAGTCATCACGCACTTTAAAGGTGTTCTTATCGTGCATGGTGATCAAGGGCATCAGTGAGGGAAGTATTTGTGGCAATGCAGAACGGTAACCTGTGGCGAAAATCACCACATCACTTTCCAGGCTCTCTCTGCCCCGATCCAGATGATGTTCCATCAATAACTTCCAGCCCGGACCACTACTTTCCAGAGTTGTTACCGAGCGGCTGGGTAGCAGACGGATATTTCTTGGTTTTCTCAGAACTTCAAAACGGTGGTACAACTCACGATAAATGGTCAGTAAAGAATCGGCAGTGATGCCATCCGATGTCATTTTCTGCTCATCCAGTAACTGATGGCGAATATCTTCCTTCAGTCCGGAGAAGCCTGAAATATATTCAGGTGTAAAATACTCATCAGCAAAAGCAGCCTCATCCAGTGCGTTAAAATTATTACGCCGTGAGACCCAGTTTATTTCCGCCGCTTCTCCCCATTCCCCGCGTAATGCATTAAGGAACAGGTCTGCACCACTCTGTCCTCCACCAACCACAGTTATCCGTTTTCCACTCAGGTCCGGCCGACGAAGATTCATTTCACTGGCATGGAAACAGGATTGTGTCACATGCTTCACACAGGGTGGTAAATAAGGTTGTTTTCCTGTACCAAGGCAGATATTGCGGGCAAAATATTCTCCCCGACTGGTCTGAACCAGAAACAATCGACTTTTTTTGTCGAAATCAATATTTTCAACGGTATGACTGAAATACAGGTTATTCATATCTTCAGCAGCCCAGCGGAGATAGTCAGAAAACTCTTCACGGGATACTGTACGTAGTCTGCTTGTAAGGAAGCGATAGAACTTTTTGTGCTTCACCAGATAGTTAACAAAGCTGTAGGGATTTGTAGGTGCAACTGCACTGACCAGATCTTTCAGAAAGACAGTCTGCATATGACAATCCGGTACCAGCATACCCGGATGCCAGGAAAAATGAGGATGTTCGTCAAAGAAGAGACAGTTCAGTTCTTCGATCTGATGTGACAATGCAGCAATACTGAGATTAAATGGCCCTGTCCCGACACCAATAAAATCGACACTTTTTTTCATGATTCATATTCCTGAGTTACCAGCCACAGCGGATTTTGCAGATTCTCAAGGTAATTCGGCAGCATGCGACTGCCGCCATCCTGGTCCGGCCAGGTCAGTTTTACCGGGTTCAGCACCACGCGAATGATTTGTGGCCTGAAGAGTGAGAAAAGCGCAAAACGCTCTGACATTTGTGGATGTTTGTTCATGTAATCACTCAACACTGCTGCCAGCAGTTGATAAAATCGCCTTTCAGGTACGCCAAGACGAACCATCAGTGGCGAAATAAAACGCAGTACTGTCACGAAGTGACCCGTCTGCAAATCATGGATTAAGTAGTCCGCACTCAGACGGGATGTGACATCACGCACCTCCTGAGGCAAAGAGTCCATTTCGGGAAACGCTTCTTTCACCAGCCGCATATCGCCCTGGAAGTCTTTCAGCAGAACACGCTGTGGTACCCCCTCTTTCATGGCGAGCGTTATATTTTGTCCGTGTGCAATAAGCGCGACACCGTAGCGGCAAAGCAGGTGATACAGCGGAACCACAACCACCCGGAACAATTGCGTAAGCCAGGTTTCAGCGTCCAGTCCGGAGCGGTCGATATATGCGCCTGCCAGCGGCTGATTGTTTTCGTCGCACTCCATCAGTGTTGCCATCAGAACCGGACTTTCATCCGGTTTCAGCCAGCGGCACGGATTCTCCCGCCAGATAACACCAAGCATTTCCTGGTAGCGATAGGGAGCCCGGGCAAGCGCGGCATAGCCTTCATGGGACACATAGCCTGCAGCCGGTTCACCAAGGATCACTGCGCCGCTTTGCACCAGGGTGGCGTCGGTCGCAAAAACCTGTTGCAGCCAGCGTGAAGCCAGTGGTCCGGCAGCGATATATCTGCCAGGGATCCCCCGGTAGCATGAGGTGTTGTAGATGGTCAGCGGCAGCTTGATATCCAGCCCTCCCCGGCGGCTGGCGTTGGTCAGGGTACGCAGCGACTGCTGGGCGAGCCACTGGTCGCCAAACTCGCCGAGAGACACCATCCTGCCTTCGGCAAAATCAGCGATGAAGTCGGTGGCGATTTTTTGCTGCCACTGCCACGGATGTACCGGCAGCGGCAGCCAGTTGTGATCCAGCCCGTTTTCCTGCCAGACCTGACTGAAGCGTGTAAACTCCTGCGGATCCATTGCGGCAGTCAACAACTGCTGAATATCCAGATCGTTGTCGCAGCGCCAGATCATATGTTCACGTTTTACCGCCAGCCAGTGCAGTCTGAAGGTGTTGGCATACTCTGGCGCATATCGTTCCAGCGCCTCTTTGCCCCAGCCACGGCGACCTTTATTAAAAACGAATTTAGGATGACCGCTCAGCAGGCATTGCAGACGATCGGCATCAAGATTAATCAGGTCACTGGCACTCAGTCCGCGACGGGCCTTCAGCAGTTGCAGGTCGCCCAGTAGCGTGGCATACAAATCCTGCATATGCTCTGCAACAGTGGCATCACTCATTGACAGCACCGGCTTTAGCTGCATCAGCAGCGTCTGCGCCAGTACTGGTTCGTCCGTGCAGCGCAACGTTTGGGCATCAATCCACAGCCAGCCCCAGATACCACGTTCAGCGATAAAGCGCCATTGTGCTCCCGGCAGGTTAATGCAGTAGTGGTCATCGCCCTGAGATTCCGCGTGGAAAACCTGCTCATACTCCATCTCAGACAACATTTTTGCCACCAGCCGACGGTTAACAAAATCCCAGTCCTTGTGATTCATTACAGACCGACCTCCGTGAAGAAGTGATGACGATCCGCCATCACCATGCGCGAGCGCTTATGTGGGAAGTCGAACTCTTTAATTGTCCGGTATCCCGCAGGCTCAAGATGGCGGAACAGGCGCTGGTTATCGGTGCGTGGCTCCAGTACTGTGCGCTGCGTACGGGGCTCATCCAGCAGCAGGTAATGTGTCAGCCCGCGCAGCCAGCTTTGCACATAGTGGGCCCCGCGCCATTGCTGTTCACCAACCAGCAGATGCAGGCCACGGTCAAAGGGCTGCCACGAATAGTGACGACCAATGCGGTCTTCCGCCGCCCAGTAGATTTCAAAATAGCTGAATGGCCGATCGTCGAAGCACCCAATCAGCGGGAATGCATGTTTACCGGTGAGCTGGCGCTCCAGATAGGCGGTCTGTACCTCCAGTGAGCCACTTTGCTCCCAGAAATACTCAACGCGCGGATCATTCATCCAGCGGGTGAAACGTTCTGCATCAGAAACGGGATCGGCAATGCGGAAACTCAGCATCCTGCGAATACGTGGATCGTAACGGCGGTAAACCTCACCCTGCGGACGGGGTGGGCGCTGCGGGAAATAAATCTCACGCTCTGCATCAAAAACCATTTCACCGGAGGCCCGGTTTGCCGGTGAACTCAACCATAACGGTAACTGCCAGAAGGCGGTACGATGGATAATGTCGCTTTTTACCTGCCCAAAAAGCGTCAGCGCCTGTGGCTCCTCACACCATTCGGCCCAGGGGAGAGCCACTGCTGACAGTTGTGGTGCGGCGATAAATATCTGATCCAGCGCATCGCACAGCCACCCTGTCGGCAGCTCCCCGGGACAGTGCAACACCGCGCTATTGTCCAGTCCCCAGCCAAGATTCAGGGGCTTGTCGAGTTTTTCACAGCGCAGTCCATATCTGCTGTGAATAATGTTTGCCTCAGACATTCAGACCTCCTGAGCCTGCAGCGGGTTAGCGAAATCGAAATAGATCACCGAAGGGTCAACAATGGTGTTCTCGTTATGATCGTTCAGATAACAGAAAAAGTTACCTTTTACGTTCCAGTACGGACTTTCCAGCACGTAGTTGAGACAGGTTTTATGAGTCACCTGATCACGCACTTCAGCCAGCGATGCTCGTACACGAGCCATCAGATTCGATTCGCTGTCCAGCCCGGCAGCCCCCAGCGCAGCGGTCACAGCAAAAGTGGAGTTAACCAGCAGGTAATAAGGGAAATAGCGCAGCAACTGCTCATGGGTGAAAATATTTTCCGCCTGCGCCTCGCCAATAGAATCGAGCCAGTCTGTCGCGTGAGGCATAAAAGCGCTGCCCTGACAGTCACGGTAAATAAATCCGACCGGCAGATCCCCAAGCATCTGGACAAGAATATTTTGCTGATGCGCCAGCAGCACCAGGCCGTAATCCGCTTCAGCCGTAAACAGCGGCTTTAGCACTTGCTGACAGTATGCATCGACCCATGCATGGGCGGCCTGTTGCACAGTGATACCGAGGCGATCGCTCAGGCGTTTTACCGCCGAAACCAGCAGCGAATCACCGCCATCAGGTGCGGCCTGAGTCAGGGAGACCAGTACGTTGGTCTGGCTTTTCGGCTGATCCACCAGCAGATTTTCACGCAGGGCAAACAGACTTTCCTGCATGATGTTGCCGTTAAGATCGAGCAGCCCGGCCCAGCCATCCTCCTGCATTACCCGGAAAGTCGGGAAGCGGACCTGTAGCATCTGCCAGCCGTCGGTTTGAGCCAGGCGTGCCAGGCGCATCCCACGCTTCACTTCTTTCACGGACAGAGTACGGATGGAGTTGGTCAGCCGTACGCTCAGGGAGAACTTGATCATATCGCGGCTGGTGGCACAGTAGAGGGAACGGGAAGAGGTGGTCGGCAGCCACGACGTGCCGGCCTCACCTAAGTCTTTAATCAGCCCCTTAGCAACAAGTGCCTGGCACCACCCCTGCTGCAAAAGATATTCCCCCTGCCACGGGTGCAACGGGAACAGCCATTGGTTGTCACTTAATTCGTTGAGTAACTGAGGCGCATTCTCTGCGGCAAATCGCGTCAGCCGCTGTTGAAGGTTGAGATGCAAACTTTCACCGGCGATTTGCGTTTTATCCACCGAAAACCACCGCAGTGGGAAGTGGGGTGCCATATCAGGCAGGTAGCGTTCAGCCTCCCGCCGGTTAAACGGTTCATGAGACTTAGGCGCAGGGTGGAAAGCGTGTCCTGTCAGCAGCGCCTGCTCAGCTTCGCCAAAATTCAACGCTTTTTCACGCAGGGCGGTCCAGTCATGACGGGCATCAATTGCCTGTTGCGTATGGGCGTGGCTTTCCAGCACGCGCTGGTGGAAAGTTTCGCAGAGGGGAACGGGCAGAAACAGTTGATGCCGTAGCTTATCAATAATAAGCCGGGAGAGAGTGGTAAAGTCGACAGGATAACTGCCTGATGCCGTGACCAGACGTGCAGGAAATGCAAAGCGGTGATGCTGGGTTGGGGAGAAATAAGCCACTCTGAAATGGAGCGATTTCTGCTCATCCAGCGGGATGATCAATTCGTCTGGCGGGTATTCTGTCAGTTTCCAGTCTGTGGTTTCACGAATCAGTGCATTCAGGAAGCACTGCGCAGCCACATCTGTGGCTGGTTTTTCAGAGGGCAGGGTCATAGTCAAACAGCTCCCACACAGTAAAATAATAACAATTATGTCAATAATGATTCTCATTATCAATAAGAAATGTTATTGTCAGATAAATTAATTTTACAAATAAACACAATTAATACATGGAGTTGAAACATTAAAATGTCACCTGGGATCGAAGATACGCCCCAAAAACCACTGTCCTGCTGGCCACTTGCGTTCAGTGCCGGGCTTCTCGGTATCGGGCAGAACGGTCTGCTGGTTGTGCTCCCTGTTCTGGTCATACAGACAAATCTGAGTCTGTCTGTATGGGCTGCCCTGCTGATGCTTGGCTCAATGCTGTTTCTGCCATCGTCCCCGTGGTGGGGAAAGCAAATTTCCCGTACTGGCAGTAAACCTGTGGTGTTGTGGGCTCTGGGAGGATATGGCATAAGCTTTACCCTGCTAGGGCTGGGAAGCGTGCTGATGGCTACCAGCGCCATAACAACAGCGGTGGGACTGGGAATATTAATCATCGCCCGGATCGCCTACGGGCTGACCGTGTCGGCAATGGTGCCAGCCTGTCAGGTCTGGGCATTGCAGAGAGCAGGAGAAGGGAATCGCATGGCCGCTCTGGCAACCATCAGCTCCGGCCTGAGTTGCGGCAGGCTATTCGGGCCGCTGTGCGCGGCAGCAATGCTGGCCATTCATCCTCTGGCGCCACTGGGGCTGCTGATGGCAGCCCCAGTGCTGGCGCTGCTGATGCTGCTGCGGTTGCCCGGCACACCACCACAGCCCACACCGGAGCGCAAGAGCGTCAGTCTGAAGCGGGATTGTCTGCCTTATCTGCTTTGCGCAATATTACTGGCTGCGGCGGTGAGCATGATGCAGCTTGGACTTTCGCCTGCCCTTACTCGCCAGTTCGCCACGGATACCACCGCCATTAGCCAACAGGTGGCCTGGCTGTTGGGTCTGTCCGCAGTAGCTGCGCTTATCGCGCAGTTCGGGGTACTCCGTCCGCAGCGCCTGACTCCGGTGGCCCTGCTCCTGAGTGCCGGAGTGTTGATGAGTGGTGGTCTGGCTATCATGCTCTCCGAACAGCTATGGTTGTTTTACCCGGGCTGTGCAGTGCTGTCATTTGGAGCAGCTCTGGCAACCCCCGCTTATCAACTTCTACTGAATGATAAGCTGGCTGATGGCGCAGGCGCGGGCTGGCTCGCTACCAGTCACACACTTGGCTATGGACTGTGCGCTTTGCTGGTGCCGCTGGTATCGAAAACAGGTGTCGCAATCGCGCTGATTATGGCGGCATTATTTGCAACTATATTATTTACCATTGTGTCTGTATTTATCTGGCATTACCGTGCTATCAAATAAAGATATGATCATCACCTTACCGGAGTAACTCAGAGGATATGAGAGAGAACCTGCGTCTGATGAAAGCATGTCAGGCAGTAACACTGGCAAAAATGCACCGCATGGTACAGGGTATGTTCGGTATAAAACCGGCCGGTGTCACTTAAGTTGCATTGAAGTCATGCTGGTTGTGAGTGCAACATCACATGGCTCTGTCCGGATGCCTGCAGACAATGAGAACAGTGCGATTACTCATTGGGAATGAGATGAACGCATCCCCAACATTAGATCTGGGGCACCGTGATAAATAAAGGGGAAAATCAGAGAGGTGTCGAGCCTCGCAGATTTCCGGCATCATAGTGCCCAATACGGGATGCATAAAACTCTCTCAGAGTGGCGTTGACACCTGAAAGAGCTGGAGCGTGAAAATCGTGAACTGCGCCGCAGTAACGATATCCTTCGCCAGGCTTCCGCTTATTTTGCGAAGGCGGAGTTCGACCGCCTCTGGAAAAAATAATGCCGCTGCTGGATAAGCTGCGTGAGCAGTACGGGGTCGGACCGGTATGCAGTGAACTGCATATTGCCCCGTCAACGTATTACCACTGTCAGCAACAGCGACATCATCCGGATAAACGCAGTGCCCGTGCGCAGCACGATGACTGGCTGAAGAAAGAGATACAGCGCGTATACGATGAAAATCACCAGGTATACGGTGTGCGTAAAGTCTGGCGTCAGTTGTTACGGGAAGGTATCAGAGTGGCCAGATGTACAGTGGCGCGCCTCATGGCAGTTATGGGACTTGCCGGTGTTCTCCGGGGTAAAAAGGTCCGCACTACCGTCAGCCGGAAAGCCGTTGCCGCAGGCGACCGCGTAAACCGTCAGTTCGTGGCAGAACGACCTGACCAGCTGTGGGTGGCTGATTTTACTTACGTCAGCACATGGCAGGGCTTCGTCTATGTGGCGTTCATCATTGATGTGTTTGCCGGATACATTGTGGGGTGGCGGGTCTCATCGTCCATGGAGACGACATTCGTGCTGGATGCACTGGAGCAGGCGTTATGGGCCCGTCGACCGTCCGGCACGGTCCATCACAGTGATAAAGGTTCTCAGTATGTATCGCTGGCCTACACACAGCGGCTTAAGGAAGCCGGATTACTGGCATCAACAGGAAGTACAGGCGACTCGTATGACAACGCGATGGCGGAGAGCATCAATGGTCTTTACAAAGCGGAGGTAATACACCGTAAGAGCTGGAAAAACCGTGCAGAAGTGGAACTGGCCACACTCACGTGGGTGGACTGGTATAACAATCGACGATTGCTGGAAAGGCTGGGCCATATCCCACCGGCAGAAGCAGAAAAAGCTTATTATGCTTCCATCGGAAACGATGATCTGGCAGCCTGAGTTCACAGATAAAACACTCTCCAGGAAACCCGGGGCGGTTCAAACCTGATTCTGGAAAAGGACTTTGTGGATTGTTGCTATTGCCAGTGAGATTGAATGAAGTCGTTTTAACTCGCTTTGAATACGTCTTGCCCCCAGATTTCGCTGAGAACGTAACTCCAGAATCAGAGCGACTTCGCAAGTGCCGGTTTTCGTTGATGGTGAACGCTTGGGGCGACGGCTGTGGCTTTCCAGACCAGCGATGCCCTGAGCCAGATATCTGCGCCACCATTTTACGCAATGTGGGCCGAGAAATGCCACAGCGACGGCATACAAATCCCGCATCACCGGACGTTTCATAGAGTTTTACCCACTGTAGCCGCTGCTGAATTTCCCTGTTCATAATTTGGCATTAGTTCAGCTCAATCCCGACTTAAAAAGTCCCTACAGGATGTTCCGGACCTGAGGCACAGTTCATATCCTTATCCATAAAAAATTTAGCTATGTCTATAGCATTAATCTTGACAAGACGACGTTAGGGCCTGGCGATGAATCATTTCCCCTGCCAGATATCCTTTGGGGTGCACCAGAACTACCGTTTTATATCTATATAACTGAAACGTCCCTCGCCATCCTTCATATTTTGATGTAGTAACACCATTCACTTTCATCTACCCCCCGTTTTATTAACATATAGTAAAAATCACCTCGCCGCATTTTATTCTTTTGAAGTAAAATCATTTACCAGTTCACTTAAAGCTCTCTTTTGTTCATCATCATACAGAGATTGAATCCGGAATTTAATCTCTTCTGCAACCAGTCTTGCATCGGGCTCATAAAATATTTTTGTTATTCGCTGTTTCTGATGTTCAGGCTGGTCTTCCATATTTCGTAAAACCAGATGAAATAATATATCATAAAGTGCGCAATGCCATGAATAACCATCATTGGTTAAAATAAGCTCCCAAACCCGCTCCTGCTCGGCAATAAGCTGCAGAACAAAGGACTCAACCTGTTCTGTTTGTTCGGGGGCAACACGGTATAGCGGAGCAATCACAGCAAAAGATAGTTCATTTAACCAGGATTCCGCTTCCTTCTCGCTCCTGAACGGTGGACAGTTTTGTATTCTTCGTTCGTATTCACGGGTAATCTGCTCCAGAATATCCTCCGGCGGTGTCAGCCACTTATTCCTGAGCAATACACTGGTTGATGGATGACAGCTGGCTATTTCAGCAATAATTTCACGTAATGTCTCCGGGCTGAACTTCTTCAGCTGATTGTAGTGCTCCCGGGTAAAACCATGTTCATCGCATAAAAGTTGCCATGTCATTGATATACTGTTTGCCATTCCTTGCTTCATCATTAATACCTGTTACCTGAATATCAACAGACCGGTGTACCTTTTCTGAATACCTCCCCGGACGGAGTGGCAATCCCCATTCGCCTCAGCGTGGCATCTGCAGCTTTCGCCACCTCGCTGATATCCAGCGTTTCAGGTAGCGGCGGGGACGATATCTGCGCCAGACAATAATTCCGGCGCAACAACAACCACTCCCGTTGTGCTTCTGTACATTCAACATTTCCCATAACAAAAAGCCAGCGGTCAGAAGCTCTGCGCCAGCAACCAGCAGCCTCCAGTTTCTGCGCAACCATGTCTTCCACAACTTCCGGGGTACTCTTTTTCCTGCTCAAAACATTAACTCACTGAAATAATATACATATCTGACGGTCTCAGCGAACCGTCCATGCCGGGCTGAAATCCTCTTCCTGAAACAGCTCCGTCAGCCCGCTAATCTGTTTCAATCTGAGAACTTCATCCTGGTCCATACCCAGCTCCGTACCAATGCGTTCATTCGTCCAGCCCAGGCGCGACAGGTCCCTGACAATATCAGACATTGAGGTTATCTGATGTTTGCCCCTGGCCCGGTTATGTCGGATGGTCGCAGCAATACGTGAGGCCTGTCCCTTTCTCTCCGGATTAATACAGACCACCGGCAGCCAGCCCTTCAGACGTTTTCCCGTACCTGCTTCTCTGCCCAGCACCTGGCGATGAAAACCATCCACCACCAGGTAATGGTTCTTTTCCTCAGACACCACCACCGGTTGTGTGAAACCATCTTTCTCCAGTGACTGCTTCAGCAGTTTCTTCTCACCCGGCGCCATGACATTAGGATTGTAATCATTGGCCACCACCTCATCTGCTTTTACCCACAGCACACAGTCCACTGGCTCATGTGCAAAAGGACTGACTTCATGAAGCACTCTGCGCAGGTGATTAAGGGCCTGTATGGTCTCTTCTTCTGGTCGTTCCTGGCTGAAGTACTGACGAATCATGTTGCCAATTATCTCCGGTGTCACAGAATCCCCCATTCCTTCCTCCTTTCTTTCATACGCTGCAGATAACGTTCATAGTGCCGGGGTTTGTTCGGACTGAAGGAGAGGGTCCGGTACCAGAAATCATTCTTTATAAGTGTCTTACAGATACGCCGCCAGGACGGAATATCCCGGCTCCCCAGGTCATTCTCCTGTTCATCCGGGATGTCATCCGGGAAGCCCCGCGTCTGATACCAGCGCAGGTAGACAGCAATTTTATTACGGTAATGTTCTGCCGTTCTTTCCGGCATCACATCCAGCAGGAACATCGCATAGCTGCGCCAGGTATGATGGGCTGGTTTTGATATACGTTTACGCAGGGCAAAATAGGCACCGCTTTCATTGGCATAAAGCGCCCCGCTGGCAGCGCCTGACACCCGCTCACACATCCTGGCCCAGGTTTCCGGCTCCAGAACATGGTAAAGCCACAGCCCCTTACGTTGTTCAGGACCAAAAGGTTCACAGACACGCATGTTGCGTAACGGCACGTCGGCACGGTACATCAGGTCATACAGAGGATTGTAAATGGCACAAGCTCTGGCGTTATATATCCAGATATCGCGGGCTTTCCAGTCATACAACGGATACATGGTGTAATAAAACCCTTCAGGCGATGCCGTGGTCCAGGGCTTATCATCGGCATATCTCAGTTTGCGCTGAGACACCAGCCCCATAAAGCGATTGAGGGATTCATCCGCACGAACACCGGTCAGCACTGCCACTCCACACCGGTTACCGGCAAACCAGGAAGAAAATGCCGGAACAAATTCTTCAAACGTCATGGCATACCGGAAAAAGGGAAAATATGTCATATCCGTAATGGCCTCTTCCGGTGGCTGGCGAACCCAGGTCACTCCTGGCTCCCAGCATATCCACTCCGGCTGAAACTGCGAGACGCCGTTTACCGTGGTCAGGGGAAGTGCCACCCAGTAAAAGGTTTCCGTCACATCATGGTACATTTCCCGCATCTTCTGAATATGTTCAATGGTGCACCGATACTGGGCCTCCCAGTCAATGAACAGAACAGAGAAATGACGTTTTCTCCTGCGGGCCACCTCTGCCACAAGATGGAAAAGCACGGTGGAATCCTTTCCACCTGAAAAAGACAGACATACCGACGGAAATGTTTCAAAAATCCACTCAATGCGGGCGATTGCAGCACGCAAAACATTTTCTCCGGTAAGGATTTTTTCGGTTAAAAGCGTATCACTCATTTTCCTGGCTTTATGTCGAATAATTCTGTTTATACATTCAGGCAAACTTCATTAATAACTCACCGCTTTGGGGATAAATAATAACAACAAAAATCTTCAGATATTAACCTGGTTGTTGGATTTGTTATCACATCCTTTATCCACCTGCTTCTTACTGGTAACACACCTGGAAAATCCATGCATTTTCAACATATACTATCCTTTCAACTTGTAAATAAGAAAATATGATGCAGATGGTGAACAATTCAAATATCATTTTGCAGGAAGTATTCACTGTAATAGAATTACCCCCTGATAAAGTTTATTCACTAAGGAATTATTCAACAGAAACATTCCCTGTTAGCTTTGAGCAATAGCACTTATTTTTATATGTATCAGGAATACGTACGTTGATGTAACCAAAACAAAGAAGCCTGTGTCCATGGGGTTCGTACAATTGTGTGTGGCACATGACCAAATCAGGTTTGAGACCTCCCGCTGCAATATTTTTTATTCAGATTTTAGCCTGTCAGGCCTGACAGAAACGCTCCCAACTTCCCTTCTATATCACTGTCTATAGTACGTAATCTTAGCAATGGCAGGCCGCATTTCTTCAGTATACTGTTTTTAAGTTCATCACGTTCAGCCTGAACACTGGTCAGATGATAACCTCCATCCACTTCAATAACCCCTAATGGAGTCTTCCCGACCTTATAGTAAACAACAAAGTCACAACTGGCCCGGTTACGCATGAATAACTGTTCACGGTGTGTAAAATCCCCCCGCTCCAGCAACACCAACTGATTCAGCGCTATTTGTGAATGAAACATCATACTCCGATAACTATCCTGCGACAGGATATCCCGCAACAGGCAGGCCACAATCTGTTCTGACTTAAAGTGTGAATCATTTGAATTCAATCTACTATTCAGTCGTTCCAGTGATTTGTCATACTCACTGTACAGCAAATCAAATGCTGATATGACCGGGCTCTCGAAAATCTCTCCGTCATCAGCGTAGTATTTGATGTAACGAATCAGCGCCGCAATATGTCCAGCGTGGCGTTCAAATACATCATTACCAGTCACCAGCGTAAATTTATTTCGGGCCCTTGAAACAGCGACATTCACCAGTTCAGGATTATCAACAAACGCGATGTTCCGACTGTGCTGGCTGCTGCGCTTCTTATCCAGCACAGTGGAAAACACAATTTCATCGCACTCCCGTCCCTGAAATTTATGCACCGTCGATTTCACAAAATCAGCAGGCAGCACTTTTTCAGCCAGATTAACCTGTGCATTATATGGGGCAATGTATCCCCTGCTACTTTCTTCATCCCAGTAATGACCTTCCAGAGATTCAAGCTCCCTGAGATTTGAAAAATTACGGGTATGGTTTCCTTTTGCCGTGATGACCAGAGATAATGAGGCTTCACCGGAATCAACGTAAGCGTACAGCCTGAACCGTCTGGTCAGAATCTGACGAATTAGACAAAGTGGTGTCCACCAAATAAGTAGTGGGAACCAAAGTGTCAGATATGCAGAAAAATGTGACTCCCGGC